>JAQCBG010000021.1 GCA_027621485.1 Pseudomonadota bacterium | reverse complement strand
GGTGTTACATAATTAATGACAAAAAATGCACTCGGTAAAGGTATTGCGGCACTCATTTCATTAGAAAGTACTGAGGATCAATTAATTGGTGCGGATGAAAGAATTATTGCAGATAAAGAAATCTATACCACCAAAGTTATACATTTACCAATTGAGCAAATAAAGCCAAATACATCTCAGCCACGCAAAACTATCAATGAAGATGCTCTAGAAGAGCTTGCTGAATCTATTAAAAGTAATGGTATTTTACAGCCGATACTGGTTCAAAAGATGCGAGATTATTATCTTATTATAGCTGGCGAAAGAAGGTGGAGAGCCGCTCAAATTGCATGTCTAGAGAATATACCAGTTATTATAAAAGATATAGATAATGAGATTCAAATTGCAGAGATTGCAATTATAGAGAATTTACAAAGAGAGGATTTGAATCCTATAGAGGAGGCTACTATGTATGGAAAATTATTAGATATATATGGCTGTAAACAAGAAGATCTGGCTAAGAGACTTGGTAAAAGTAGAAGCTATATAACTAATATGTTAAGAATATTAAAGTTACCAGAGTATGTTAGAATATTGCTTAGTCAAAAAAAAATATCCCTCGGGCATGCAAAGATTTTAATAGGAAGAGAAGATGCAGAAAGTCTTGCAAAGATTGTGATAGAGAAATCTTTAAGTGTTAGAGAATTAGAGCAAAAAATTTTTAAGACGCGCAACGCAAAAGAGAAGTTAGTAAAGGATAAAAATAGTGCTGAGAGCTCTGATATAAAAAATTTATCTGCAAAAATACAAGAAAGCATCAAAGTAAATGTAAAAATCTCATGCTCTAAAAATAATATGTACATCACTCTTAAGCCAAAAACAATTGATGAATTTGATTATGTGATAGCAAGATTATGTACTTTAAAAGACACGATATAATAAAATGACGGAGATAAATTTTTTCAATAAGTCTTAAAAGGGGTATTGAAAGGAGTATATAAATAGTTTAATAAAAAGAGTTTGTCTTTTGGTTTTTGTATTCGGGGCATGGCGTAGTCTGGTAGCGCATCTGGTTTGGGACCAGAGGGTCGGGAGTTCAAATCTCTCTGCCCCGACCACTTATTACTTATTTTATGCAGCACAAAGAAATTAGTGGCTTATATACCGCATTAATTACGCCCTTTAAAAATAGAGAGATTGATCTTATAAGTCTTGAAAAAATCATCACTGCTCAAATAATATCTGGAGTTCGGGGCATTGTTTTGCTCGGTACAACTGGTGAGGCTTCTTCTATTTCAGATAAAGAAAGGGACTTAATTATACAGCGTGCAGTAGAAATTATAAATGGGCGCATCCAAGTTATAGTTGGCGTTGGGACAAATAATACATCTCAATCTATAGATTTTGCAAAAAGTGCTCAAAGATTTGGTGCAGATGGGGTAATGGTTGTTTCTCCATATTATAATAAACCTACGCAAATGGGTATAATTAAGCATTATGAAGCAATAAATAATGCAATAGATATACCAATTATAATATATAATAACCCATCTAGGGCATCTGTTGATTTATTAGATTCTTCAATTGTTCAGATTGCAAAATTAAAAAATATTGTAGCTATAAAGGATGCGACTGGTAATTTAGTTCGTCCAATTTCATTATTAAATGCTCTAAAAGAGGAAGGTGTTTATATAAATCAATTATCTGGAGAAGATATAAGTGCAGTTGCTTTTAATGCGCATGGGGGAGTTGGTTGCATATCTGTTTCAAGTAATATTGCGCCTGGTGTATGCCTCCAAATTCAAAATTTAATGTCTAAAAATAAATTTCAAGAAGCATTTGAGATTCAAAAAAAGATTTATGAATTACATACAGTTATGTTTTGCGAAAGTAATCCAGTACCTGTAAAGTATGGCGCATATTTGCTAGATCTTATAGATTCATATGATGTTAGATTACCACTTGCTCCAATATCACAAAATGCACAAGTGAAAGTATTGCGAGTAATAGATGCAATCCAAAAAGAAGGGCTATTAAATAATGCGGTAATGAATTCAGTTATTGAAAATTAAGTATTGAGTGAGCGTTGGTATTATGATGCAGATTTGTCAGACATTATTACCATCTCATATACACTCTAAAAGTCGTGCCACGTTAGAAGAGATTTTATTAAATAGAGTTTCTACACAAGCACTCCTTCTGTTTGGAATGCAAGGTATATGCAAATCAGAAATAGCAATAGAATTTGCGGCCAAAATGCACTCAAGATCAAGGGCTTTTGATGAATGTAATAATGATTATAAAAATGTTTGTGATATTTATAGCGAAATAATAAATTGTAAAAATCAAGATACAAAGATTATTTCTTCAAAAATGAGAAATAAAGTTGATAAAGACATATCTGGTATTATTTCTATTGACAGCATAAGGGAATTAAGAGATTTCTTGCATCTCACTCCTGTTATAAGTGATTATAAAATTGCAATTTTATTAAATATTGAATCTCTAAGTATTGCAGCATCAAATGCTTTGCTTAAAGCCTTAGAGGAGCCATCTCATCGTACAATAATTATCTTAACTACGAACGCGATTTCTAAATTATTGCCAACTTTACTTTCAAGATGCATAAAAATTCAAGTATCGCATCTAAAAAAAGAAGACTTTATAAATGTGATGTGTCTCGATTCTAGTATTAATTATGATAAAGCTGGTATTTTATATGAAATGAGTGGTGGTGATATTGAAATATCAAAACATATATATAAAGCAACTAAAGATTCCGAGATAGAGCAAGTGCTATTTGATGAGAGAAATAATGTTTTTGATATATACAAGTGCATATCGTTGCGTAAAAAATTTCAAAGCTTTGCATTGGATTCGCAAATTAATTGGGTGGTGGCTAAAATTATAATAAGCAATATTTTGAATAAATTGATCAAGGTAAAAGCCTACAACGCCGAATGTATTACTAAAGTAAATTTGATCTATTCAATGATAGGTAATATATCTTTGAAATCTTTAGATAAATCTGTTGTGCTTGAATATATGGATCATATGATGTTTAGTTTATATAATGCGTTATAGATTTGATCAGTTTTTATAATTTAAGTTTAATGAGATGGGATTCAAAAAGAGGGGAGGCGATATATAATCCAATAAAAAAAGCATTTATTGCGTTACTTATTGCGCTGTGTATTGCACTTTTAGATTGTGCGTCTAAATATTTTATGATTTCTTATATACAAGAAGAAGGAAGATATGGCTTGCTTCGAGTCACTTCTTTTTTGAATTTTGTTATAGTTTGGAATAATGGTATAAGTTTTGGTATTTTTGATAATGGAGTATTGAGTAGCAGGTATTTAATTTTGATTTCATTGATTGTAATATTGATTATATTCATTTATTCTGTATTTTTCTCTAGCTCTGCCTTTTCTTTATATTGCTGCGCATGTGCAATAGGTGGGGGTATAGGAAATTGCTTTGATAGAATTATAAACGATGCGGTATTTGATTTTATAGATTTTCATGTATTGAATTTCCATTATCCTGCTTTTAATATAGCTGATTCTGTAATTGTATGCAGTATATTGCTGCTCATGATCAATGAATCTCGTAAGCAGAAAATAGAGGGATTCTCTAGGATCACTAGGGTAGCTATGAAATAGAATACTATAATGTTATAGTGCGTTAGTAATGGTAATAATTATTTAGAAAAAGTATGCAAATAATGCAACAAAAAAATCAATCATCAACACCATTGCAAGAGGCTTTAATATCTTGCAAGTTGATGATTAAATACATGCTTATATGTGGCTTCATTGTGAATGTTCTAATGCTTGCGACACCTCTTTATTCAATGCAGGTTTTAGATAGAGTTCTTTCAAGTGGTAACACAGATACATTGCTCATGCTCACCATAATCATTACATGCGCTCTTATACTGCTTTCATTAGTTCAGGGCGCAAGATCATTTGCAACTGCACTTATGGGTTCTTGGTTTGAATCAAAACTTTCTAGTCTTGTGTTTAAAAATACAATTCAGACTGCATTACGCTCCAGATCTGGTGCAAATAGTCAGCAGCTTCGAGATCTTCAGACTGTTAAGACGTATTTAATGAGTCCTGGTTTAGCTGTGATGCTAGATGTACCTTGGGCTATATTATTTATTATTGTGTTGTTTATACTGCATACATTTCTGGGCATGCTTGCTATTCTTGGGGGTATTGTTTTGGTTCTTCTTGGATTATTTGTTGATAGATACACAAAGCCTTTAATTGAGAAGAATAATGAAAATTTTATACGTAGCATGCAGCAAGTGGATCAGGCAGCTAGGAATGCTGAAATTATAGAAGTGATGGGTCTTTTTCAAAATGTACGAGATGCTTGGCAAAAACTAAATGAGCGTGTACAAAATATGCAATCTATACTTACGAGAAGACAATCTGCATCGGCCGAAGTAGTAAAATTTTTTAGAATGCTGCTTCAGATACTTGTTACCTGTATTGGCGCATCACTTGCTTTAAAAAATGAAATCTCCACTGGGGCTATCATTGCAAGCTCATCTCTTGTCGGAAGAGCTCTGGCGCCTTTTGAGATGGCGATTAATTCATGGAAAGGCTATGTTAATGCAAAGAAATCTTACGATAGATTGAATGCAGCATTTGTAAATTTTAGCGTAACTGACCCCATGTCGCTTCCAGAACCAGAGGGGAATATTTCTGGCGAGAATCTTTATTTTGTTCCTCCGAACTCAGCTTTCCATATAATCAAAGGTATTGCATTTCAAATTAATGCAGGTGATGCGGTTTGTATTATTGGTGATTCTGGATCTGGAAAAACAACGCTTGCAAAGCTTATTGTAGGTGCATGGATGCCTACTATTGGTAGCGTTAGAATTGATGGCGCTAAAATTCAGGATTGGAATAGAGAAGATTTGGGTAAATACATAGGTTATTTGCCTCAAGACATAGAGCTTTTTAATGGAACAGTGAAGACTAATATAGCTCGCATGGAAGAAAATCCTGATTCAGACGCTGTGATTGTTGCAGCTCAGCTTGCTGGCGTCCATGATATGATACTGAGATTACCCAAGGGGTATGATACTGAAATTGGCATGGATGGATCTGTTTTATCTGGCGGTCAAAGGCAGAGAATAGCCCTTGCAAGAGCATTTTATGGTACGCCTAAGATGTTGGTGCTTGATGAGCCGAATGCTAGTTTGGATAGTTATGGAGAGGCTGCTCTTTCTGCTGCAATTGAGGTTGCAAAAGAGCAGGGCATTACTGTGATAATTATTTCCCATAAAACTTCAATACTATCTCTTGTAAATAAAGTAATGGTGGTTCGAGATGGTATGCTTGTTGCATTTGGGCCTACCCAAGATGTGATGAATAAATTGCAACAACAGTCAGTATAAAAAGAATGTCTGCGCGAAATTAGTAATTAGGTATGAGTGAGATATGATAACAAAAAATAAAAATTCAAAAGATTTAAAAAGAGTTGGGTCTGAGGATGCTTTTACTACGACGCAAAAAAGTAATGATATTATAGAATCAAACAATGAAAAAGATTTACTAAGTAAAGAGATATCAATTATTGAGGGTGACAAAGAAGGTGGCGCTCCCTTAGAAATAAAAGGAGATAAAGAATTAGATAAAATTCATTCTGTAGTGAAATTTTTCCGCAATGCATCATTTATTCTGTTTTCAAAAGAAATAAATACCACAGTTGCGCCAATTCAAAAGGACTTATATGAGCAGATAAAACCAGCAGTTATGTTCGGTGCTACTACTATTTTTTCTTTTATTTTTATATTTTTTATTTGGGGTGGACTTGCTCCATTAGATAGTGCAGTGATAGCTCAAGGCAGCTTAGTTGTTATGGGTAGTAAGCAAACTGTGCAGAATGCAGATAATGGAGTAATAGAGGAAATTTTTATAGAAGAGGGGCAGCAAATTGAGGAGGGGCAGCCTTTAATTAGATTGAATGACACGAGAGCAAAAGCTGGCAAAAGTATTGTGCTTTCTAAATTAAGATTTGCGAAGGCTTTAGAGGCAAGGCTTCTTGCTGAAAATGCTGAAGAAAAAGAAGTGCGCTTCGATGATCCTATACTTAATGTAGATGATGCGGAAGTTGCTGTATTAATACAAAATCAACGCTCTCTTTTTGAGTTGAATATGAGCTCTTTATCTGGAGCTATTAATATATATGATCAAAGAATTATTCAAAAAAAATCTGAGATTGCTATTTATGAGGCAAAATTAAAGGCGGTAGAAGCTCGACTAGAGCTGATAAAGGAGCAATTGAATATAGCAGAAAGACTTCATAGAAAAGGCCTTGGTACAAAAGAGAAGTTACTTCATTCGCAAGAGAGATATCAAGATTTAGAGGGTGAGATGCATTCTAACAAATCTCAAATTGCTCGCGTAAGAGAAGAGATACAAGAAGCAGAGCTTACAAAACTTAATGCTAGAAATGAATTTAGACAAAAGAGTGCTGAGCGCTATAGAGAGAATCATGAGGTGGTATTGAATCTAGAGCAGGAATTGGATGCTGCAGAAGATACATTAAGGCGCACAATAATCAGATCTCCAAAAAAAGGAATCGTAACTGGTTTAAATTATCATACCGTAGGCGGTGTGGTGCAATCTGGCGCTCCAGTAATGCAGATAGTCCCGCTTGATGAGAAATTAATAGTGGAGGCTAATTTGCTCTCTCAGCATATAGAGAGTATATATGTAGGGCTTAATACAAAAGTACAATTGGATGCATATAAATCTCGACTTGTTCCTCGTATTTCTGGAAAAGTAATATATGTTGCGGCAGATAGCATGGTGCATGAGCAAAGTGGAATGGCATTTTATAAAATTAAAGTTGAGCTAGATCAAGACTCCATAGATAACATAAACTCTGATATAAAGCTTCATGCAGGTATGCCTGCAACTGTATTTGTGGTGAAGGGCGTTCGTACTTTTTTACAATATATGATAAGTCCTATTACTGATAGTTTTCATAGAGCGCTTAAAGAAACTTAATGATCATTTTAAAAGAGTAACTAATGATAGATTAGTACTTTTTATCTGAAATGAGTGAATTTTTTAATGAGATATTTTGCGCATATTAGTTTTGCTATATTGAGATAATGAATTTTCAAGATAGTTGCGTTATAGGAATAGATCCTGGTCTTCAAAAAACTGGTTGGGCAGTGGTTACGTTAGATGCGAAGGCAAGTTTTAGTTGCAAACAAGGGGGGATTATAAAAACATCCACTAAGGATGAATTGCATATTAGATTACTTGAGATTTTCAATTCTATAAGTGGAGTTATAGAAAAATTAGATCCTCAATATGCAGCAATAGAAGAAACTTATGTAAATAAAAATTTCAGCTCATCGCTCAAATTAGCTCATGCTAGGGCTGCTGCGATGCTTGCTGCATCTACAAATAACTTGAAGGTATTTCAATACTCTGCAACTAAAATTAAAAAAACAATTACAGGTTCTGGTAATGCTGATAAAGAGCAGATCAGAAAGCTGACCTTTTTAAGATCTAAAATAAAATTAGAGCATGTAAATCAAGATATAATAGATGCCATCGCAATTGGTATTTGTCATTTATTACATATTTGAAATTTTATTTATATAGATATAATCTATTAGATAAAATTCCTATATATTAAATGCATCTTGTATATTGAGCGTATGAATCTTATATATTTTATTAAATCTGTGAATTATAACATCAAAGAGATTTCTTATTCTGTATTGATATGCATGTACTAGATATTTTCAAGCGATCTATCTATCGCTTTTTGAACTCGTTTAAGTCAATAAATCATCAAAACAATGCTCCATACATAGCATTAATAGAAAATAATGTGCAAAATTTCTCTAATTTGCGAGCTGCAGAAGTGATGATTCCAAAAACAAATATTATTTCTGTAAATATTAATGATGCTTTCTCTGCAATATACAGACAGTTTATTTCTTCTGGACATACTAGAATACCGGTGCATGGCGAGAGTTCGGACGATATACTTGGTTTTGTGCATATTAAAGATGTGATGATTTATATAGAGAATCAAGAGAACTTCAATATTAAATCTATTTTGAGGTCTGTAATATACACATCCAGATTTCATCATTGCAAAGAATTACTGCTAAAAATGCAAAAAACCGCTTCTCACCTTGCGGTGGTATTAGATGAATACGGAGGCGTTGAAGGTATTGTATTTTTAGATAACTTAATAGAGCAAATAGTTGGAGATATAAAAGATGAGCATGACAAAATAGAGGAAAATTTAATTTGTCGAATAGGGCATAAAATTTATCATATAGATGCAAAGGCATCTATCATGGATGTTGAAAATGAACTTTCTATAGCCCTCTCAGAAGAAGATGGCGATTATGAAACTTTTGGCGGATTTATAATATCTTATTTAGATAGAGTGCCTGATATAGGCGAGAAGATAAGTATCGAAAGAGAGGATAGATCTATACACATATATATCATAGATGCAGATCCGCGCAAAATACTTCTGACGAAGGTAATTAATTATAGTAAATTATCAGATAAAGATCCGTCTCATCAATGTGATTCGTAATATATTTCAAATAAACATCTTCTGCTATACATCGGAATGCTATTGCATGTAACTTCTTTAAGGTATGCACTTTA
>JAQCBG010000020.1 GCA_027621485.1 Pseudomonadota bacterium | reverse complement strand
ATTAGATCAACCTGATGGATTACAAAATTCTATTTCATCTGAGTTACCTCAGGACACTTTTGATTAGTATCCTGAGTAATCAATACAACAATATTTTAATAGTTAATATATTCCATTTCTCTTTCAAAAAAATATAAAATAAAGAAGACTGACTAAATTACCAAAGAATATTGACTGAATCACCAATCAAAGTTAGTGCAATTTAAGTACAACATTTGATTAGTGTCTTTTTCACTACTACAGAGAATGTTAAATTCTAACCACCAATTAAAATCCTAAATCCTTCAATTACCTGTGTATATAATGCATTAACTTTATATTTAGTTAGCATCTATAACTCTTATTACAAAGTAGTTGCGTGTATTTGTATTATGTGATAACAAATAACAAATTAGCTTACTGCATATATATTACTTTTTAATGTATTTTATGCGCTATATTAGTGCTTTTTTTGAGTATTTGGAATATTCAATGCATTTTAGCTGTTTTATTTGATTATTATTAGAAATGTTTTTAGTGGTTTTGATGTATGCGTCATAAAGAAAAATTAGCCATCAGTGTTAACATCAAAATGTTAATCGCAAGAAAGGGCCTGAGTATTTTAGAATTGTCAAACAAGATTGGCGTCACTAGATTTCAGATTGACAACATACTATATGGAAGATCTTATAATAAAGATGTTGTGTCAAAAATAGCAACTTTTTTTAATGTTACTCCTGAGAAATTAAAAGAAGAAGTATTTGAAATGCATTACACAAGCTTTGATATAGGTTTATATAATCAGATTACCAGCTTAATAGAAGATATAATACTTCACTACAATCTCAAGATCAGCAAATCTCAAATGGACGAGGTAATACGCATTATATACAAATATAAAGAAGATATGCCAGATACTAAGTCTGCAATAAAAGCTATAATACTATATATGTATGGCTCTGGTGAGATTTACAGCAATCAAGAAGATACTGCAAACTAGATTGATATACTCATAGAAGTCATTTAGTGAATACTTAGCTCTATATTACTCCTATAAGCTACTATCTCTCTAAAATACTATTGATTTGAAAACTCTAAGAGTATAAGAATGCTTAAAACAAGTTACTTTAAGCAAAGTAATTACTACCAAATTCTTCAAAAACTTTTTTATATATATCTCTTTTAAAGAAAACTATAGAGTCTATTAACTCATTAGCGTGCATCCAGCACCATTCTTTGAATTCTGGAATTTCTGTTGTATTTATATTAATTAAAGAATCTTTATCTAAAAATCGCATCAAAAACCATTTTTGTTTTTGCCCTACATATTTTCCACCCCATACAGTACCTCTGAGATGATGAGGAAGATCGTATGTATACCAGCTTGATTCCATTAAAACCTCTACAGATTCTCTAGAAATTCCAATCTCTTCTTTCATCTCTCTAAATGCTGCGCTTCTTAAATCTTCATTGCTCTCAATACCTCCTTGAGGCATTTGCCAAGCTTCTGCGCAATCGATGCGTTTTCCTGCAAAAACTTTTAACTCTTTATTGATAAGTACTATACCAACGCAATCTCTATACAAGCTCATCTAATAAATAACCATCTAAAGAAAATAATATATTTTTAGAATGGTATTTGATCTTCTTGCTCTTCTTCTATTTCGTAATCATTACGATTTTTATTTTGAAATGAAGGATTCTGCTCTGAAAATGCACCACCCTCATCACCTTTTGGAGTAAGCAAAACAAGCATTCCAGAATACGCCTGAATAACAACTTCTGTTGTATATTTTTCTATTCCAGATTGATCAGACCATTTCCTTGTTTGAAGAGAACCTTCAATATAAACCTTTGAGCCTTTATGTAAGTGATTTTTGATAATTGTAATTAAATGCGGAGAAAAAACAACAATACGATGCCACTCTGTCTTTTCCCTTCTTTCGCCAGTTATTTTATCCCTCCAACTCTCAGATGTTGCAAGAGAAAATGTTACAACTTCCCTTCCATCTTGCGTACTTCTAATATCTGGATCTTTTCCAACATTTCCAATTAAAGACACTTTATTCAAACTTCCAGCCATACTATCTACCTTTCTACTATTTTATTCAGTTATTATATTGCATACATTAATTATAAATGACAAGATTTTTTCTGCCTTATAATCTATTTATATACACTCACTTATATCTTATTCCCATTCTATTGTTGCTGGAGGCTTACTGGATATATCATAAACTACCCTTGTTACAGATGGAATTTCATTTGTTATTTTTCTCGCAATCTCCTGTAATACCTCGTGAGATATGCAGGTAGGAGTCGCAGTCATAAAATCCACTGAATTTACTGCTCGCAGAGCAATTGTATATCCGTAAGATCTTGCATCACCCTTTACTCCAACAGATTTTATTGGCAGTAACACAGCAAATGCCTGATCTGTATCATGATACATACCTTTGTTTTGCAAAGCCTGAATAAATATATGATCAGCGACTCTTAATATCTGTAAATATTCATCTTTTACTTCTCCAATGATTCTCACAGCAAGGCCAGGACCTGGAAATGGGTGCCTATCAATTATATGACTTGCAATATTTAAACTTCTTCCGAGTGCACGCACTTCATCTTTAAATAATATTTTCATTGGCTCTAGAAGCTTTAAATTCATTACCTCCGGCAATCCTCCAACATTATGATGAGATTTTATAGTCTCTGCATCACCACTTACCGCACTCTCTATAACATCTGAATAAATGGTACCTTGCGCAAGCCAAGCAATATTTTTATTAAGTTTTGCAGTAACTCTCTGAAATACTTCTATAAATTTTACTCCTATCACTTTACGTTTTTTTTCTGGATCTGATATACCTTGTAATGCACTTAAAAACTCTGCACTTGCATCTATATAATGAATATTTAAATGACTTTCTTGTGCAGATTTTAAAACGCTTTCTACTTCATGTGCTCGTAACATTCCATTATTTACAAACACACATATCAATCTATCTCCAATCGTATTATGCAGAAGATTCGCAAGAACTGATGAATCAACACCTCCAGAAAGCGCAAGTAAAACACCTTCTTTTGTGTCATTGCCTACGACCCTATATATTTCATCTTTTAATCTTTCTACTAAAGAGCTAGGCTTCCAATTCTTATTGCATGAACATATATCAAAAACAAAATTTTCCAAAATTTTCATGCCGCATTCTGTATGCGTTACCTCCGGATGAAATTGTAAGCCATAATATTTCTCTTCATTATTTTCAATAGCAACAACTATATCGCCGGACCTTGCAAGAATCTTAAAGTCACTTGGTACTTTATTTACATGATCATTATGACTCATCCAAGCAATAAACTCATCAGATATATTCTGCAGAAGCTGACCTCTTGTCTCGATATTACAAGTTGTTAGACCAAATTCACCTTTATCGCCCTTAATTGTTTCTCCGCCCAATTGCCTTGCCATAATCTGCATCCCATAGCAAATTCCGAGTATTGGAATACCTAAATTCAATATTTTTGCATTTAACGAAGGTGAATTGGCCTGTGCGGCATCACTAAAGCCGCCGGAGAGAATAATTGCTGATGGATTAAAATCTTCAATGAACTGCAAATCAATGTCATGAGGGTGTACTTCGCAATACACTTCCATTTTCCTTATGCATCTGGCTATTAACTGCGTATACTGCGAGCCAAAATTTAATATCAAAACGCTTCCACTTTTATTGAGTCTATCTTTATTTAGCCCATCTAATTTGGTAAGAATTCTATCTTTATTTATCATACAAAAACTCTAGTACTCATGCATACTCAATAAATTTAACGATAATTAGGTTCTGACTTTATTTCTTCCATACTATGCACATGACTTTCCGTTATACCAGATTTCGTTATTTTTACAAATCTAGCCTTCTCTCTCATTTCTCCTATATTAGCAGCACCAACATATCCCATGCTGGATCTCAAACCCCCTATGATCTGATATATAATATTAGAAACATCGCCATCTAATTTTACAAGACCTTCAACACCCTCTGAAACTAATTTTTTAGCATCATTTTTTTCATCTTGAAAATATCTATCCCCAGAACCCGCCTTCATTGCAGAAATAGAACCCATACCTCTATAGGCTTTATATAATATTCCATTTTTCTCTATAATTTCGCCAGGCGCATCAGAAGATTTGCCAAGTATCCCACCAAGCATTACAGCATGAGCACCTGCACCTATTGCTTTTGCAATATCTCCAGAATAACGCATGCCACCATCTGCTATTATACCAACATCATAATTCTTTAATGCAGACGCAACGCTTTCTATAGCTGTAATCTGAGGCATTCCAACGCCAGATATAATTCTTGTTGTGCAAATAGAGCCTGCCCCTATACCAACTTTTACAGCATGAGCACCCTCATTTGCAAGATCTACTGCGGCTTCTTTCGTTGCTATATTTCCAACGATAACTTGTAAATCTTTATATGTATTACGCACAAAATGAAGCATTTCAATCACTCTTCTAGAATGTCCGTGCGCTGTATCTATTACTACAAGATCAGCTCCTGCTTCATAAAGTAGTTTTAATCTAGCTTTACAATCAAGACTTGTTCCAATTGCTGCACCAACTTTTAGGGCTTTATCTTTATTGATGACGCATGCCTTTACTTTTTTAATCTCATCTGCTTGAGCTTCTTTTGTCATGTTTTTATGCACAACTCCCAAACCACCAAGACGAGCCATAGCAATTGCCATTTTAGACTCCGTCACAGTATCCATTGCAGCAGATATTATAGGAATATCTATACTAACGTCGCTAGTGATTTTTGAAGTAAGATCAACATCTTGCGGCATAACACTAGAGCGCATTGGTAAAAGCAGAACATCATCAAAAGTCACCGCAGAATATAATACCTTACTATGCATCTTTGTGCTCCTCGTTATATATAGCATTATACCCTTCTTCAGTAAAATCTTCACTGACAACACTTGCTTCTGAATTCATCGAGCTATTGATTTTAGCAGATTTCTTTTGAAGCAAATTCACATATGCGCCAGTACCAACTGGTACAAGCTTACCTATAATCACATTCTCCTTTAATCCTCTAAGTAGATCTTTTTTTCCAGCAACAGCAGCTTCTGTCAACACTCTTGTTGTCTCCTGGAATGATGCAGCAGATAGAAAAGAATTTGTTTGCAAAGACGCTTTTGTGATGCCTTGAAGAACTGGAATAGATGCTGCAGCAGTATATCCACTTTTTCTCGCAGCTTCATTCTCCTCTTCAAGCTCTACTTTATCAACTTGTTCGCCCACAAGAAGTGTTGTCTCCCCTGGCTCTATAATTTCAACTTTTTGAAGCATCTGTCTAATAATCACCTCTATATGCTTATTATCAATTTCCACCCCTTGAAGTCTATAAACTTGCTGAACTTCTTGAATCATGTAATGTGCAAGAGCTTCAACACCCATCACTCTTAAAATATCATGAGGGGATGGATTTCCTTCCATTAACATCTCGCCTTTTGTAATAAAATCTCCCTCATTTACTACAATGTGTCTGCCTCTTTGAACAAAATACTCAACTGGAGACTCTAATTCATTTTCAGGCCTTACTATTATTCTTCTCTTTGATTTGTAATCTTTTCCAAATTCTACATAACCACTTATCTCACTAATCACAGAGTGATCTTTTGGTTGACGCGCTTCAAATAATTCAACAACACGAGGCAGACCTCCAGTAATATCTCTGCTTTTGTAAGATTCTTTAGAGATTCTTGCAATTACATCTCCGGCGTGCACAATTTCATTGTCAAGAATATTAAGTACAGCATTCACTGGAAGAAAATATCTTGCTTCAAGGCCATTTGAAAGTGTTAAAATCTCGCTTGTTTCATTATCTACAAGCACAATCCTCGGACGCAATTCACTTGCTTTGGAATGCTTTCTACTATCTATTACAACTTTATTTGCAATACCAGTAGATTCATCTTGGATTTCACTAAAAGATACTCCATGAATTAAATCTATAAAAGATGCACGACCACCCTTTTCTACAATGATAGGAACTGTAAACGGATCCCATTCTGCAATCTTATCTCCTTTATCAATACGCGCACCCTCAAGCATAAGCAACTTAGAGCCATAAGGAATTTTATAGCGCGCTCTTTCCATATTCTCAGAATCCATCACAATAGCTTCGCAACTTCTACTCATAACTATATTCTCTCCTTTACTGTCAATAACAGTGTTATTATGAACGAATTTCAGTATTCCTGAACAACTAGAAATCGCATTAGATGCAATTGAGGCTCTTTGAGCAGCACCACCTATATGGAAAGTTCTCATTGTAAGCTGCGTACCAGGCTCACCAATAGATTGAGCTGCAACAACACCAACAGCCTCACCAATACTCACCAAATAACCAGTTGCCAGATCTCTTCCATAACAACGAGCACATATACCTATATTACTCTCACAAGTCAGGGCTGATCTAATTCTCACAGAGTCAATACCAGCTTCTTCTATGCGCTCTGCAATACGCTCATCTATCATCTGACCTGCGTTTACAATGAAACCTCCAGAAGCTGCGCATTTAATGTCAATTGCAGAAACTCTGCCCACAATAAGATTGGATAAAGGAACAATTACCTCGCCACCCTCTACAATCATTTTGCTCAATATACCGTTTTGCGTTTTGCAGTCATCCTCCACAATAGAGCAATCTTGAGCAACATCCACAAGTTTTCTTGTTAAATATCCAGAATTTGCTGTTTTCAGAGCTGTATCTGCAAGACCCTTACGCGCACCGTGTGTTGAAGTAAAAAATTCAAGTTCTGTTAATCCTTCTTTAAAATTGGATATTATGGGAGTTTTAATAATTTCTCCCGATGGCTTCGTCATAAGACCTCTCATGCCAGCTATCTGCTTAATTTGCGCAGCAGAGCTACGAGCGCCAGAATCTGCCATCATGAAGATATTATTCACAGCATCTTGCCCAGAAGGGGTAACGCCTTGCCCTGAAATTAAATCCATCATATCAGCAGTAATTCTTTCAGAGCACCTAGACCATGAATCTACAATTTTATTGTATTCTTCCCTTTTAGTAATTAAGCCCTCCATATACTGATTCTCATAACGCCTTACCTCATCTAAGGTTTTTGCGACATGAAGCTTTTTGCTTTTTGGTATAAGCATATCATCTTTTCCAATCGAAATGCCTGATCTAGTTGCATATTTAAAACCAAGCCTCATTAAATTATCAGAAAACAATACCGCTTCTTTTGGACCACATGCTCTATATATTGTATCAACTAAATCTGTAATCTCTTTCTTTCCAATAACTCTATTTACTAATTCAAATCCAATTTTTGGATTTTCTGGCAATATATTTCCAATAAAAAGTCTTCCAGGAGTTGTTTCTACAATACGCCTTACTTTATTATTATTAACATCTATGCTAAATTTTCTACATTTGATTTTAGTATGCAGTAGCACCTTTTGTTCATGAAGAGCATATTCAACTTCTCTATCATCTGCAAAAATTAAGCCCTCACCTTTCAATCCAGAATACTCAAGACTCATATAATAAAGCCCAAGTACTATATCTTGAGTAGGCACTATCACAGGCCTTCCGTTTGCCGGGCTAAGTATATTATTTGTAGACATCATTAAAACTCTCGCCTCAAGCTGCGCCTCAATAGAAAGAGGAACATGCACAGCCATCTGGTCACCATCAAAGTCAGCATTAAACGGAGCACAAACAAGAGGATGCAGTTGTATAGCCTTACCTTCAATGAGGACTGGCTCAAAAGCTTGAATCCCAAGTCTATGTAATGTAGGTGCGCGATTTAAAAGTACAGGATGCTCATGTATAACTTCCTCAAGCATATCCCAAACTTCTGGCTTATTAAGCTCCAGTAATCTTTTTGCGACTTTCAATGTAGATGCAATACCATATAGACAAAGCTTACTGTATATAAAAGGCTTAAACAATTCAAGCGCCATTCGCTTTGGAATTCCACATTGATGAAGCTTTAATTCTGGACCAACAACAATTACAGATCTGCCAGAATAATCCACTCTCTTTCCTAAGAGATTTTGCCTAAAACGACCTTGCTTGCCTTTTAACATATCTGAGAGAGATTTAAATGGCCTCTTATTTGAGGCATTTTTCACAGATCTACCTCTTTTACTATTATCAAATAACGCATCAACAGACTCTTGAAGCATACGTTTTTCATTTCTTATAATAATATCTGGCGCAGAAAGCTCTATCAATCTTTTTAATCGATTGTTTCTATTGATAACTCTTCGATATAATTCATTTAAATCTGCAGTGGCAAATCTACCTCCATCAAGCATTACAAGGGGCCTTAAATCAGGCGGTATTACAGGTAGTATAGTAAGCACCATGTGCTCTGGCTTATTATTTGATGCTAAAAATTGCTCTACAATCTTCAGACGCTTTGCTATTTTTTTTCTTTTTGTTTCGGATGTAATATCTTTCAAATCAGCACGAAGAGAGATGCTTAACTCTCGCAATTTTAAATTAGAAAGCATTGATTTTAATGCCTCTGCGCCAGTTTCAGCAATAAAAGCAGATTCGCCAAATTTATCTAAAGCTTCATTATATTCATCCTCTGTCAACATCTGAAATTCTGATAATTCAGATAACATAGGATCAATCACAACATAAGCTTTGAAGTATAATATCTTCTCCAAAT
>JAQCBG010000019.1 GCA_027621485.1 Pseudomonadota bacterium | reverse complement strand
TGTATTTATCACAAATGTTTCTCTCCTTGATTACAAGTCTAACAGAGCAGAACTACTTCTTAGTGCTAGTGATGTTTTTGAATTTCTGATGAGTGAGTCTGCGGATAAAATTCAACACACAGAATATTTAATGAATGATGTAAGCATTGCTCATGCAGATTTAGAAAGTAAAAAAATCATCGGTCCAGCAATTTTTGTTATCTAATATAAATACTTCATGATTAATGCAGATTATTGTACATAAGATGAGGTAATTTGTTGTAATGACACTCATTTCTTTGTTGCTCGGTATTCTTAAATTCACTAGAACGGTATATTACGCAGATCCTAGAGATCTTAAAAAATCAGTTTTTTATTGTTTATGATGAAATATTCTTTAATTGCAAAGCAAGTAGGTCTCAATATATGTCGCTCTGTTGGATCGCTATTTGGATATTATGCTGCCGGAGCAATGTATAATTTTCAAAATCCATTGCTGAATATCGCAGATGCCGCAATGACTGGTTCTAATTTCTTTATTACTGAGCCATTAAAAGAGCAGCTTGGTTATGGATTTGTCTTTGGCGCCGCTACCGCAATGGATGAGTTTTTTTCATCGCGCTTTGGGGTAGAAAAGCATCATATAGCAGATACATGTGTATCTTCAGCTATTGGCGTTTATTCTCTTTCTGCTATTGGCAATATAGGGTATGCAGCTTTTGCATTACTACTTGGGAATAATAAACTGAAAGGCGCAGAGCAATTTTTTGTGGCTTCAAAAATTATTAGTGGCTTCATTGGTGGCATTATTGGATTATATGGATCTGTGAATGATATCTTTTCGCCTATAGAGGCATACAGATCTCATGGAAAAAATCTATATAAATACAAGCAAGATATAAAGAAAATTAGTGCATCAGATCCAGTTCTAGAGCAGCAATTTGATGCAGTGAACAAAGAAATAGTATATTCAAATTTGACAATACACGTAATGTACGAAGTATTTGCAAAGCAAATAGCGCAAATATTATGCAATGCTTATGCGCTAAATCCTATTACGAATGATATGTTATATAAAACTTCTTCTATAATAATAGAAGCAATAAAGTTTGAGCATTTTAGGAGTGTTAGTGCTGGTATTTGTTCAAAATACTTTGATGTATTGCAATCACTTTTATATAAATCTTTACTTCAGAAAATATTTTGCGACGAAAGTAGCTTAAAACTTGAAAAATTAAAATCAGAATTGTCAAGTATTAAAGATCTTCATAGCATTGCATCTAACATCATTGGAATAATATCTGATTCTACATCGCATTCTATGATTAATATGTTTACTCTATTTGGGCGATTATTTAATATGAATGCAAATGATTTTAGTATTGTTATTGTTAGTAAAAGATTATCTGGATTGCATCAAAAGAAATTAATTAATGCTATAAATGATGCAGAGAAGCAATGCGATTTTATGGCAGAGAATATGTGTGTGGAGGCTTCAGACGCTGCGACATATGCAAAACAAATCACAGAGCAAGATGGAATGAATTTTAAAAGAGAGGCATTATATAAGAGCTTTTCTGATCTAATAAATTATAATAATAATATTTATCGTAAAAATGCAGAGTTTGAAAAAGTGAAGCATTATATAGGCTTGTTTTCTAAGATATTTGGAAGTGCACTTCTTTTATCTAGATCTCTTGGAGAGCTCGTCAAAGATGCTCTGCATGACGATAGTAAACTTGAGATATTAGAAAAGCTTTTTGCCTTAGATATGAGGGCTTTGATTGAAGTTGTGATGAATGTAATGAGACATGATCTCGCGATGCAGCAAGAAATAGTAAATTGTACTACGGGCATACTGAGTTATATTGGAGAGAATGATACGATAACAAAGTTAAATCACATATTGGCAAATAAAGTTGAAAGTGATCATTATGCACAAGACTATAAGAAGATAGAATCACTTATTAGAATTATAGATACTTTAGATGCAATGGATGTGCATTATGATGTAAACTTTCAATGTCATGATATTAATAAATATAATGGAATTGTAATTCCAGAGCTCGCAATATACTGTCAGGATAATTTACTTTCAAAAATAAATGATCTATATATCAAGCCTGGAATACATGCAATTACTGGTAAGTCTGGTTGTGGTAAATCGACGTTTTTATCTATTTTAAAGGGTTTTCCAACTCTTGGTGATGTTCGTGGATCTGGTGAGGTATATTATCCGTCGACATCAGGAGCTCATGATAAGAGCAAAATAAAATTCATGACGCAATCTGATTATTTTGCAAAATTTATAACACTAAAAGGGCTGCTTTGTTATCCATATCAAGATAATATTTTTACAAATGAAGAAATTGCAAATGTATTAAATGATTTGGAGGGAGTTTTTGATGAAAGAAAAAATGAAAACATTCCAGAAAAATCTCTTCTTTCATCCAGAATAGAGGAATATCAAGATGATTGGAATGATAAGGTGAGCGGAGGTCAAAAGAAAAAAATACAACTTGCAAGATTAATACTGCACTCATTTAAAAATTCGAAAGACTGTATTTTTGTAATAGATGAGGGGCTTACTGGTCTTGATGAGATTTCTCAAAAAAGCGCCTTAAGATGTATTAAAAAATATCTAGGTGATAAGATTGTTATGATTGTTGATCATGAAATGCAATCTCATAGCGATATTATGTCTGGTGA
Source organism: Pseudomonadota bacterium (assembly GCA_027621485.1). Classification (GTDB taxonomy): domain Bacteria; phylum Pseudomonadota; class Alphaproteobacteria; order Rickettsiales; family Midichloriaceae; genus JAQCBG01. The sequence goes on along the minus strand of JAQCBG010000019.1, from coordinate 6,158 downwards.
TTTTTATATAGATGAAATTCATTTTGAAAGAGGTGGGAATGTTAAAGTTTTTGATATAAAAGACCATCATGATATTACAGATACGATGCATATTCCAGATTCTTATAATGACTATTATAATGAGATGATTAATATTAATACTTAAAGTAATTCAGGAGGCGCTATTGGATTTTAAAGAAAAGTGCATCTACTATAAAAAAAGTAGATGCTGTTTCGAGAATGGCTTTATAACTTTATAAAATATTTTTTATTGTAATTTAAATTGAAGTATGAACTAAGTATGAAAAATAATTTTTTAATGTTTATGCTTGGGTTTTGATATTTTGAATTTTCAGTATTTTTTAAATGATCTGCCAGATAACTTATCTATAGATGGCGATATTGCCGTGGATACAGAGTCTATGGGCCTTACCATTAAGCGTGATAGACTCTGTGTTGTGCAAATTGCAGATTCTTCTGGTAATATTTATATTGTTCATTTTCCAAAGAATAATGCATTTCATTGCAAAAATTTAAAATTACTTCTTTCGGATGATAAAAGACAAAAGATATTTCACTTTGGGCGCTTTGATATCGCAATATTACAATATTATCTTCAAATACAAATTAGCAATATTTTTTGCACGAAAATAGCATCTAAGCTTGCAAGAACGTATACAGATTATCATGGATTAAAAGAACTTTGTAATAGCCTTTTAGGTGTGAAAATTTCAAAGCAGCAGCAAAGCTCAGATTGGGGCGCAGATACTTTAACAGAAGAGCAGCTTCAATATGCAGCATCAGATGTTTTATATCTTCATAAAATTAGAGATAAATTAAGAGATATGTTGCTTCGAGAAAATAAGTTAAATTTTGCGATGAGTTGTTTTGCATTTCTAAATACAGTTGTAAATCTTGATTTAAACGAATTAAGCGCAAGTAGTATTTTTGAGCATTAAATTTCCTTTATAGAGCATGGACAACAAAATCGATGCTCAAAAATTTTTACAAATTGCTACTCTAATCTCTAACTTTGTTGAAATGTTAGCAGCGGAGCGTTTTTGCGCAAACAATACAATTCTGGCATATAAAAGCGATTTAGTAGAATTGGCAGAATATATAGGTGTTAGAGATGTAGATCTGCATAATGTATCTAACAAAGATATTATATTATTCATAGAATTTATCGTAGAAAAGGGAAGGCTTAAAAGAAAAACTGTTGCGCGTAAAATTTCAGCAATGCGCCAATTTTTTCAATTTTTGATTTCAGAGGGTTTTATGAATTACAATCCTGCTCTCGATATAGATATGCCAAAGCCTCAAAAATCTATACCAAAAGCTATCTCAAGAGACTTAATAGAAAGAATACTAGATGCTGTAAAGATTGATGAGAATAAAGAAGGTATTCGCGCATCAGCAATTCTAGAAATTCTTTATGCTACAGGAATGAGAATATCTGAGCTTTTGAGTTTAAAAATTGATGCATTGCAAAAAAGTCATCTTGAATCTGGAGAGATTGCGTATTTTATTTTAGTACGAGGAAAAGGAGATAAGGAGCGCATTATTCCGCTACACAAAGATGCATTAGATGCGCTTGATAAATATTTAAAAGTCAGAGAAGGTTTTGCTGGGCAAAAAAGCATGTTTCTTTTTCCATCGCAGAGTAAAGAGGGAAAAATTACTCATCTGACACGCCAGAGATTTGGACAAATTTTAAAAGACATAGCATCGCAATGTGGCATTGATAAATCTATTGTATCGCCTCATAAAATAAGACATTCTTTTGCAACTCATATGCTGCAAAATGGAGCGAATTTAAGGATTTTACAAGAAATACTTGGTCATTCTGATATTTCATCTACTCAAATTTATACAGAAGTTAGAAATAGTGATGCGGAAAATTTAGTATTCTCAAAGCATCCTCTTCAGAAATTACAAAATCAATAAGAAAGCTCATGCAGGGGTTTTTTATAACTGGCACAGATACAAATGTAGGGAAGACATTAGTCTCGAGTGTTTTGATGCTGCACTTTCCGTTTGTATATTGGAAGCCAATACAAAGCGGAAATGATCTTGATATTGATTATGTTAAGAAAAAAACAAATCTTGGTGCAGAGCGCTTTATTAAAACAATATATCAATTTAAAGATCCAATAGCGCCTCACATAGCTGCAAAGCGCCTTTCTATTGAAATGAACTTAGATGACATTTTTCCTCAAGATTTAAATAATCTCTCAAATAAAGGCGTTATTATAGAAGGTGCTGGAGGACTTTTTGTGCCAATAAATAAAAAATATTTCATTATTGACCTGATAAAAAAAATCTCTCTTCCTGTGATTCTTGTTTGTAGAAGCTCTCTTGGTACGATCAATCATACATTACTTTCTGTAAATGCACTCAGAAGTCGCAATATTTTTATATGTGGACTTGTGATTAATGGTGATAAAAATCAAGACAATAAAGATGCATTACAAGAATATTGTGATGTTCCGATTATTGCAGAAATTGATAATTTAGATGTGGTTTCTAGAGAAAATTTATGTAAAATACCTATCAGACTAGATTTGCTAAATCAATATCTGAAATTATAGATCCATGTATAATGTATCATCTGATATTTTAAAAAAGTATGATGACAGATTTATTTGGCACCCATTTACACAGCATAAACTGGAGAGGCAAAGAAAAATTATAAAATCTGCAAAGCGTACCTCTCTTTATGATGATCAAGGCTTTGAAATAATAGATTGTATATCGTCATGGTGGACATGTACGCACGGTCATAATCACGAAAAGTTAAATGAAGCATTAATTGCTCAGGCAAAAGAAATGTCTCATATTATGTTTGCAGGGTTTACACATCCAGCTGGAGCTTGTTTTGCAAACGAACTTGTAAAAGTTTTGCCAGATGGACTGTCTAGAGTATTTTTTTCAGATAATGGCTCAACTGCTGTTGAAGTGGCATTGAAAATAGCGCTACAGTATTGGAGCAATAAAAAGGAAAAGAAGCGTAATAAATTTATTGCATTTCAAGGCGGTTATCACGGCGATACTGTTGGAGCTATGTCTCTTGGTAGTGGAAGTGGGTTTTTTGTTTCTTTTTCTGATATATGCTTTAAGCCTTTTCTTATTTCATATCCAAGTACTTGGATTGGTGATGATATGATAGATGTTAAAGAACGGGCTGCAATAAAAGAACTCAAGGAATGTATATATAAGAATCAAGGAAAAATAGCCGCTTTAATAATAGAGCCTCTTCTGCAAGGTGCTGGAGGTATGCGCGTTTGTAGGCCAGAGTTTTTAAGAGAAGTTGATGCTATATTAAAAGAAAATCAAATTCTTAGTATATACGATGAAGTTGCCGTTGGATTTGGAAGGCTTGGCAGTATGTTTGGATGCATTAAAGCATCTATTTTACCAGATATTATATGCCTTGGTAAATGTATAACTGCAGGTTATATGCCACTTGCTGCAACAGTGACAACAGATAGAATTTTTGAAGCTTTTTTATGCGATACTTTTAATGGTGCTTTAGCTCATGGTCATTCTTTCTCTGGAAATCCACTTGCTGCAGCTGTGGGAATGAAATCTCTTGAATTATTTCATGAAGAAAACACTATAAGTAAAATTAATGATATCAATAAATTTCACAAAGAGAATATAAAGATATTAGAAAAAGAAATTAATTGTTTGATGCGCCCAAGGATTTTAGGCTCTATTTTAGCATTTGAATTGCAAAATAAAAATAATTCTTATAAATCTCAAGAAACAGAAGAGTTGCGTTATTGGTTTTTATCTGAAGGATTTAACATAAGACCTCTTGGGTCTACAATGTATTTAATGCCACCATATTGTATTACAAAAGATGAATTAAAACGTACGTATGATATTTTAATAAAGGGATGTAATTTATTTTCAAATAATAAGATTTAAATAATGTATATATAAAATATATTCAATGGATTTTCGCGCAAAGTTAAAAGCAATAGTAGAGAAATATAATGATATTGAAGAGAAGCTTTCATGTCATGAAATTGATGGTGATCTTTTTGCAAAGCTTTCGAAGGAGCGCAAAGGTATAGAGGATATTGCAATGTCCGCTTCTCGTCTTTTTGCTCTGCAAGAAGAAATTATAGAAATTGAAAAGAATATAAAAGAAATAGTTGATAATGAATTACTAGAGCTTTTAACGGAAGAAAAAAGAGACTTAAAGAGACAAGAGAGTGCGCTTTTGGAGCAGATAAAGTTATTGCTTTTACCAAAAGATGATGATGATAATAAAAATGTTATTGTAGAAATTCGGGCTGGAGCTGGAGGTGATGAAGCTGCGCTTTTTGCTTCTGTGCTTTTTAATATGTATAAACAGTATGCTGAATTAAAAGGTTGGAATGTTGAGATGCTTTCTGCATCTGAAACAAATTTAGATGGATATAAAGAAATTTCTTTTAGTATTAGTGGTAAAAATGTTTTTTCAAGATTGAAATATGAATCTGGCGGTCATAGAGTGCAAAGAGTGCCAGAGACAGAAACAAGTGGTAGAGTTCATACTTCTGCTGCTACTGTTGCAGTTCTGCCAGAGCCGGAATCTATAGATGTGAACATAGAGCAAAAAGATTTAAGAATTGATACTTACAGAGCAAGTGGCGCAGGAGGTCAGCATGTCAACAAAACAGATAGCGCAATTAGAATTACTCATATCCCAACTGGTATTGTCGTTTGTCAATCTGAAAAGTCTCAGCATCAAAATAAAGCTCGTGCCTTGAAGATTCTTAGCGCGAAGCTATATAAAGAAAAACGTAATATACAGGACCAAGAAAGATCTAAAATAAGACGCTCTCAAATAGGTAGCGGAGATAGATCTGATAAAATAAGAACATATAATTACCCTCAAAATAGAGTAACAGATCACAGGATTCATTACACATCTCATGCGTTAGAAAAAGTAATTTCAGGGATAAATTTAGATGAATTTATAGATTTGTTAACTACAGATGAGCAAAGCAGACTTCTTGCGGAGCAAAATAGATATGAAGAAAATTAAAGAGCGCATCATTCAGGATAATATATATCATAACAGAATCCTTGATGCTTTATTTATATTTATTATCATATTGGCATTTGGTATTTTAAGCATTGCAGGGCTTTATTCTGCAGAAGGAGGATTTAAGCCTATAGTTATTAAGCAATTAATAATTTTTATAATGTGTGCGCCTTTAATGTTTTTTGTACATCATGGGATTATTGAGACATTGCATAAATATGCATATCATATTTATGCTTTATTGGTTGCTATTCTTGTGCTCTCTTATTTTATAGGTCACCGCTCCATGGGCGCGCAAAGATGGATACAAATTTTTGGAATTATATTGCAGCCTTCTGAATTTATGAAATTGGGATTAATTTTTGCATTTGCTAGATGTTTTGATATGGTAAATTTTCGCAGCAATCAATTTCATGAGATATTTTTTTTATTATTATTGTTATTAGCGCCGTTTATTTTAGTTTTAAAGCAGCCAAATTTAGGTACTGCTCTTATTTTATGTATTATTGCATTTGCAATATTATTTGTAATGCAAATGCCAAATTATGTTTTTATTACACCGGCTGTCATTATAATTTTTGCTGCTCCATTTCTTTGGGGGATGCTGCATGATTATCAAAAAAATAGAATTCTTACTTTTTTGAATCCAGAGAAAGATCTACTTGGCACTGGTTATAATATTGCTCAATCTAAGATTGCAATAGGTGCGGGTGGTGCTCTTGGGAAAAATTTTATGATGGGTAGTCAGGCTCAGCTTAGCTTTTTACCAGAAAAGCATACGGATTTTATCATGACTCTTATTGCAGAAGAATTTGGTTTTGTAGGTACTTGCTTTATAATATTGTTATATGTAGCATTAATATCATTTTGTTATTTTGCCGCACTTAATTCAAATGACATATTTTGTCGTATTGCTTCAATTGGAATTGGTACGATGATTTTTGCTCATGCTTTTATTAATATGGGAATGATTTCAGGCCTTTTGCCTGTAGTTGGTACGCCTCTTCCCATGCTTTCTTATGGAAGATCTAATCTAATTAGTACAATTCTTGGAATTTGGATTGTAAGAAATATTCAATTCTTAAATTGCAGTTTTTATAATTTGAAGCGCAAAAAATATAATATAAAAAGTATAAGG
>JAQCBG010000018.1 GCA_027621485.1 Pseudomonadota bacterium | reverse complement strand
TTACTATCTTTACTCTCAATATTTTGCTCTATATTTTCGCCCTCTTCATCTTTATCATGATTTAAATCTAAATTACCCTTAGCTAAATTATCATCAGCATCTTTTGTCTTAATATCTGTTTTTATATCCCCTATTTTATCCACTACTTCCTCATTAAGTATAAATAAATCTGGCTCTACAATTTCCCTTTCCACATACTTGATACCCTTTTTAATAACAGGGCTATCTACCATCTTAATATATAAGTTCATTCTATCCATATTTTGTATTTCTGAAGGTAATGCTAATGTTCGTAACTTATTATTACTGCTGAGATTCACTCCATCCCTAACTTCACTAGCCCCATATGATAAGCTTTTTTTATTTTCTATTATTTCTTCTTGTCCTAAATTATCACTTACCCATTTCGATGTTTCTGGATCATTTGTCTTAAATATGCATCTCGTATTACATTCAGAACTTATTATCCCCGTGCTATTAATCCCATATATCTCTCTTAGCTGTGATATGTTTTGTATCCCAAGCACAAAGCACCCCCCATAACTTCTTGCAGCTGCAAGCCCTTTCTGTAGTGAAGGTATCTTATTTAATGTTGCCAGCTCATCTATTATAATCCATGTTTTTTTCTTATTATTTTGCTTTCCTGATAAAATACTATTTATTACTATCTCAAACCATGCTGATTCAAGCGGCGCCAATTCACCTTCAAACTCTGCTTTATTTGTAATAAATAATGCAGAATCTGAGTCTTCTCCCTCCATCCATTTTCTTATTGAAAAACTCTCATCCTTTTCACCACTAGTTAGGCTCAAGCTATTAAGATGCGTAGTAAGCATAAAAATTACACTCATCGCAATTTTTTTTGAATCTGTACTCATTATACTCTGAGCATCTGTGTCTTTTAAATATTCCACAAACTCTGTTAAGTCTTTCTTTAATATCTTATCTACTAACGCCTTATTACTACACACCCCTTCCTTGTTTAGTATTTTTTTGGCTAACTCACTAAACACAAATCTTGCTGATTCGTCCCATATTTTATTTTCTCCAGATCTCTCTCCTCTATTTGGTATAAAACTTTCTGCTAATGTTTTGAGCATTCCTGCATGCTCAACCTCATTTAATAAATTCCATTTCTCTCCTCTTTTATCAAATGGATTCAATATAAAATCTTTCTCCTTCTTATAAAACCAGCTTAAATAATCTCCTTTCTTATCATATACTATTAACCTTTCCCCTTTTTTCCTTATCTGTGCTACCAAATCTGATATTAATTGTGTTTTACCTGACCCTGTAGAACCTATTACTAATGTATTCTGCTCTTGCGATCTGTATGGATATGGTATTCCTGCTAGTTTATGCGTTTCATCTCTGTATTTTCTATTAAGTTTTTTTATATGCCTTATTAAATCTTTCTCAGATGCTATTTGACCCCCTCTAATAAATTTACTTAATCTTGTAGCTATTCCTCTTCTTTTGAAAAATATTATCATTAGTACTACAACCGCTAAACTTCCAATGACACCCATTTTTAATGAATTATATACTTTATTCTCAAGTCGCATTCTACATTGCTCTGGACAAAATCGCATAAAATAAGGTACGCTCCTTTCGACAATTTCGTATTTATACTGACTTTTTAACTTACCTTGCGTTAGCCTCATAAATTTTATCGTTACCTTCTCTAGACTTGGATTCCCCTCTCCGTAAAAATTTTGGATTATTTCAGCTTTCAGCCACGAAACTAATTTATTTCTATCATAAAATGTTGTATTTTGATGAAAACTGTACACACCCACAAATACAAAGCCTATAACTGCTCCTAAATATAATTTCTTCATAACTTGCCCTAACATCCTAATGTTATGCATCGTTATTTGTCCACCGCTTACAAAATCACTCATTTTCTATAATCTCTTTATTATTTTTACGCACATATATTCATTTGCTCTTCTTATGTTTTTTTCTCTTTCTGTATTCACTTGGTCTCTCAAACTCCCCAGACCAAATTCCCCTTTTATTACTTCTCGCATGTTCTTCTGCTAGATCATATAAATCACTATACTGACTATAGCTTTCTGCTAACCCTTCCCTTACCATATATTCATTGACATCAGTGCCATCTACATAACATATAGCAAGCTTTCTTTTATACTTATCCTTGCCCTTGGTTTTACATAATACCCTCTTCCCATATATAGTTTGATTCAGTCTAGTTTTAGAAACCTGACCGCAATCCCAATTTTTACCCTCTTTATTTTTACACTCTTGTTTGAGCTCGGGAGCATCAATAGCATAAAGCCTAATTCTTTTTTTACCCTGCTTAATCGTATCGCCATCAATAACTTCTAATCTATCATCTAGTATGATTTCTCTCGCATAAGCTGTATTCACTAAAAATAACATACAAATAATTGCATATAATGCCTTTTTCATCTTACAACTCCTCATGATAACATATTTTACATAAATCTGTTTCTATCTCTCCAACTTCACAACATGGCAACGCTTGTTCTCCCTGATATTTTTGGTACATATCAGTAGCTTTGGTAACTAGCCCGATCTGCTTCTCTAGCCAAGTTTGATCTTCAGCCATAGTTTCTGCCTTTTTAACTTTTTCCATTACATCATCAGTTATTTCATTACCTCTTTTACTAACAACTCCTGCAGCGAATTTTGCTATATCAGCTGGGCTTTTAAATTTACCTGCGCTTTCCTGTGATATCTCTTGTTGTATTATACCTTCAAATCCAATTTTCTTATCACCTTTTTTATCTAGATTTTCTTTGTTATTTTTATTGAATTGTCTACTTGTCATAATAATACTTTTTTATTTATATTTTGTATTTAATAATGCATGCTGCATTGCTCATATTAACTACCTTAAACTTGCTATATTTTGATCTGTAATTTTTATCGGGCAGGAAGATAGTTGGCCTTTATTACAATTTTCTTTACGTATCCTTATCAAATCATATAATTCCCTTAATCTACCTATCTTCCCCTTACTCATTTCAATATTGTATTTTTTAGCATTTTCATTTTCTGAATCAGGAGTATTTATTTGCAACAAATACTTAACCTTATCTATAATTTGCTTATTTGTAAGACCAAGTGCAAATCTATAATGACTATCTAATGGTGTTTTAGAGCCCAGTGTTCTTGTATTGAAAATTCTTCCATCATATAAAAATGGACTATATCTTTCTATATATGGTAATAATATTTTTACTTTAGCTATACAGTGAGAGTGATTTCTAATAGCCATTTCATAAAGATGCTTATCATCTGTAGATAATACATCTTCTGTAAGTGTGTTTAGATATCTTTTTTTACCTTCAATTTCATGCTGATTAAAATTACCTGATTTTAAATCTTCTTCTATTTTTTGCCTCATTCTTCCTGCAGCAATTGCATCCTTTCTATATTTATGAATGCTATCTTTTATACTAGCTGAGCATCCAATAATTGTTTCGTTAAATGCATATTCATAGTTATCTATCCATCTTTGATACTCTGTTCTAACTCCTGGCCCCATTGAGTATAGTCCCTTTTCTACTTTCTTGGCAAAGTCATCAAAGCTTATACTTAATTCTTCTTTTAAAAATTCTAAGTAATTTTGATTTGCTGTTCTTGCTTGCTCATTTCTTTCTTCTTGATCTATTTGCTGTCTAATTTTTTGCTGCTCTCTTGATAATTGTATCGCCTCCCACCCTGCATGCATATTATCAAATGCTTTATCCATTTTATCTTTCCTAACTTCCATTCTCTGATCAAATGCTTCTAACCTATCATCAAATTCATTTTTCTTTTTCTCCATTTTACGCACTTTTTGATCATACTCTTTTTTTAAATTATGAGTTTTATTAGTGGACATATGATCGTCTCTAACAACTATTGAGCTTAATACTATAACAGCAATAATTGATGATATTCTAATATGTCTCCCTTGAGGTGTATTTTTAGTAAATAACCAGATAAGAAGCTTTTGTATTTTTTTAGCCGTCATTATCATTACCTTTTATTTTTGGTTTTTTATTTTTATTTTGATCATTATTATTTTTACTTATATCTTGATTATTATCTTCTTCATTGCTGTTTTGTTTATTATTTTCTGATGAAGCATTAGTATTTGAACTCTTATCAGATGTAATAGCCTTATATGCAGCATTCCATTTATTGGCAGCATCTTCAGATATACCTTGTCCAAGCTGTAGTAATATATGATTTTGAGGTTTAGTTGGATCAAGCTTACTTTTAACAGTCTTTTTAACATTTTCTTTATCCAAATTACCTTTATTTACAGTTAACTCTGCCTTTGTGTCGTTTAGGCTTTGATTAAACTCATCTTTTAACTTTTGGCCTTTATTTTTTATATTTTGGCCAGTATTAGTTAAATTATTATTCTGCTGATTATTCTCTGAACCAGGCGAGTTATTTTTATTTCTTTCTTCATTTATTTGCTCAAGACCAGTTTTTAGATTATCTGTCAAAGTGCCAAGTTGAGTAGATGAAGCCAATAGCTTTTTAACAGCGCCTTCAAATGGCTTATTATCTTCTTTATTCTTCTCTTGATTGCCACTTTGTGAACTAGATGTTTGCTCTGTGTCGTTAATTGCTGGCTGCTGAGGTGATGCAGTTGAAGAAGTGATAGATTGGGTGTTTTGCTCTCTATCATTAGGTTCATTAGCGTTTTTAGACTCTTGATTATTATTTTGTAATGAACTATTTTCAAAATTATCAGTAAGACCTTTTTTTGTATCAGTATAATTTTCACTTATTTTATTATCAAAGGCCCCATGGTCTTGAATAACATTATCTGCGTCACCTTTATATTTATTAACAAAGTCACCACCATATTTTTGCATAAATGTCGCATATTCTCTTTCTCTAATTGCATAATCCTGCGGGCTTGTATATTGATTTGATGATAATATCTCACTTGCTCTTTTCATAGTTAAGTGATCACCGAAACTATCTCTCTTTGTTGTTAAATATTCTAAGAATGGTTGCTGGGTATCTACTTTGATGTTACTTCCTTTTGTTTCAATTAGCTGCGCCTCTTTCCTTAAGCTTTCTGCTTCATCAAAGCTTGCTCTTGCTTGCTTGTCATAATATGCAGAATCCTTAAATGCCTCTCCTATAGTTAAATTCAGATTACTTCCTTCTGAATCCACTTCACTAAAGCTTTGTGTTTTAGCTAATCCTTCTACTATTGATTTATTATGATCAAAGTTTGTAGATTCCATATACTTCTTAGCTTCATCTATTGAACCCCTCTCTCCTGATGTTTTTGATCCTTCTGCGCCTGCTCCTATACCAATTAAGCTTTTAAATGGACTACTTGCCGTTGCGAATAATTTCACTGTATCTTCTTTACTCATATTATGGTTTTGAGCCCAATCACTCACTGCACTTTCATATTGTTGTAGTGCTTCTCTTTGATCACTTGTAATATTTTTACTATACCCATCACTCCAATTACTTTGTTTCCCATGGTTGAGTACCGCTTGTGCATAGGCGTCTATACCCTTACCTTTTGACTCAGAACTTTGTATTGCATTTGTTACTCCACTATTCTGACTATGAGTAGCTGCTTCTGATAATTGTGATGATTGATTATCAAAGTAACTTGTCTCAAATCCAGGATTCCTTGTATAAGCATTACTTAAATCAAGTGTTGTTTTGCCACTTCCAGTCATCTGTACTACCCCACCACCACTTAGTACTGCTTGTTGCCTTCCTGTGTCTATACTAACTGAATCATGCAGTTTATTTCCTGTAATATTATCATAATTCATATTTCCTACCGACACATTGTTAAGCGATATATTCCCAGTAGATGCTTCTCTTGCTGCTTCTTGAGCCGATTGCATAGGTGTCGATAACATTGATGTTGCAAGTGATGTAAAGCTTCTTACTCCCCACATTAATCCTGCTGCTATAAATGGAATAAATAATATCATATTCCCTGCAACACTCGCTATATTCTGGTTTACTTCCATAATTCCAGCATGCGACCCCAGTGTAAAGCTACCGCCATACTGCATTGTCTCTGCTCCGTATTTACTACCTCCATATGTCATTAATATTGAATTTATAATTGCATATACTGGCCCCCAGCTCTCTATCCATAAAAACATTGCAAAATAATTCTTGGCAACAGATACTCCTATTGGCAGCAACATCAATAAGAACACCATCGGAAATGCTCCATATAATAACCCCTGCATCACTGCTCCAAGTATGGGCACCCATGACTGCGCTTGCTTCCTAATAATATCATATGTCATCCTTGTCTGCACATCGCTCCTTGCCTGTGCATATATATTACCTATCCCACCAAAGCTTCCTGCTGAATCCTTAAATGCATTTATTACCATTGCCTGCTGAATTGCCTTCTCTGCATCTCCTCCTATGCTATGTAGTTGGCCATGCCATGTATTCCAGCCATTTGTTATAATATCATCTCCTTCATGCTTGTTAAGATGCGGATATAACCTTTGTTTTATTAATTCTTTTACTTTTGTGGATTCTTTTTTCCAGTAATTTGCTTGTTGCAACTTTATTATCCCCTCATTACAAAACTCTATATTGGCACTATTACCATCATGTATTGTAAATGCTCTTGATTTTGATGCATTACTACTTAAAAATTGCCATAAATCTTCTTGTTCCGCCATATCTTCTATACTATATCTTTTAAATACAAGATCGTAAAATACACATTGATGCATAAAATGCCTCATTGTTTTTGCAAAATCTGTATTTGTAATTTTGGCCCTGGTAACTGAATCTGCAACATTAATTGGGGCTATCATTCCATATTTATTGTATGGCAAGTCATTACCACTCCCAAAGGCCGTCTCCATTAACTCTGTCGCCTTATCACCTATGATCGATGTAAAATGACCTACTACCCCAAGCGCAAATGGTACCCCTTGTATTATATTACGACCCGCTATATTTGGATTTAATTTATCCTCAACTATAACTGTCACCTTTGGTACGAATAATATATTAAACATCAGAAACATCGTAAAAAACCACTGTATACCTCTCTTAAACATACCTGTGAAAGTTACTTCAAACAATATCCACAACAATCCAAATAATATCGCAACCTTTGCCATGCTGAGATATGCCTTATGTCCCGATAATGCTGATAATCCTTTAAATATATTTATTAAGAATTCTCCGCCGCCTATTGTATATATTGTATAATCCATCAGTTCTCCCCTAACTTAGTTAATAAATCTGACATATTTGATCCTTGCTCCTGCGCTATCAACTTCTCTATAAACATGGTCTTCTTAACCATACCTAGTATCACATTGTAATTTTGATGAGTTTTCATTTCTCGTTGATATATAGATTGCCTTGCAGACATTATATTCGTTCTCATCTTGTGTAATTGATCCTCTGTTGATACCAATTGCTCATCTATTGCTTCTGATACCTTTCTAAGTGCATCATCTAAAAATGCATATAATACCTGTAACGCTATTGAATCTGCATATGCATTCAACTCAAATAATTCTCCAGAACCACTATATGCTGCATGTACCGTTAATACTTTATGTATTGGTATTTGTGATTCTTCTATCATATCAAGCATACCGTCCTCTGTTCCTGTCACCCTTTCATCTTTCCTTATTTTATCTATAATACTTTTTAGTATCTTTTCAGTTCTGCTTCTAAATGAATTTTCTGGAGAAATAGTTATTCCTCTATATGTAGGGTTAAGACATTTGTCTTTGTTATCACATGATATAACTTCTATATTTCCACCATCCATTAATGCTCTAACTACATTGCCATAATCTGCTCTTGCACTTTTATAAATATATTTGGGCTCTTCTGTATCACTTTTAGGCGCATGTATTATAATTGTACCTGATAATGTCATAAATAATTCCCTAAGATCATCATCACTTAATCCTACTTTTTCATCTTGCTCTTCTGATTCCTTAAAAAACTTTTTATTTTTAATCGCATTCCATGTAATATTTAAATCCTCTATCGGCGCTTTGTTTTTTCCTTCTACACTATTTGCTATCTCATTTCTTTTAGCTGCATCCCCACATCCATGCTTTGATGCTGTATAATCACTTAATCCACCAGCTGTATGACCAGCCTTCTCACATATCAACTTACTTGCTCTTTCATGCTTAGGCCATATAGCTCCTACCGCCATTTGCGCCTTCTCACAGCTATTAATATTTAAGCTATTCATCTTCTGTAACCACCCCTGTATCTCTTCTATCTTTTCTGCAATTACTGGAGATACTGTCTCCATCGCCAACTGGAATGCAAATGTCATCGCATTTGATGCTATGGCCTGTAATAACTGCTGCATGTGCTCCGTATCTATCATCGATAATGAACCCTTAAACAAATGAATCTTTGAACATGACCCTATCTCTAAACTTGGCATCTGAAAATTAAATGGACTTACCGTCTTCGTATTTGTCTTTGCATAATAACTACCACCAGTCCAATAACCAGCAGCTTGACTTCTATAACTTCCAGCCTTTGTACTTGTACTCATACCTCCCATACTCTTCCAAAAACTATCCATACTACCCCCTATCCCTGCATACCCATGCTGCAATTGAATTGGTACAATATTAATCAATAATCCTATAATCGCTATTCTAATAATCTTCATCTTCTGCCTCTTTTACACTTGTTAATAAATACATCCTTTCCTCTAATTCCTCTACCCCAATCATCCCTGTAGATACTGGAATTAATTGACTTGTTTTTGTGTCAAATAACATTACTGCAGGAACCTTAATATTCCTTACTCCCAACTTCTCTATTTGCCCTTTATCCATAACGTTATTTTTAAATTCTTTATCTATGACCCCATCAAGTGATACAGCCCTCATCTCAAGTTGATTATTCCTTACAAACATTCTAATAATTCTAGAAAATGTCTTGCTATAAGCATCTTCACCTCTGTAAAA
>JAQCBG010000017.1 GCA_027621485.1 Pseudomonadota bacterium | reverse complement strand
CGAGGAGTGAAGGTGAAAGAGAAAGAGAAAGTATGAAGATGGGCATTCTTAGTTTATGGAGTTTTGGAAGCGTAGTGAAGAGCATTCCACAGCTTAAAAAGCTTGTGGACGAAGGCAAGTTGCAGGTAGAAAATGAAGATTTAAAGCAGCAATTGAAAGTTGCTCATTATTCCTCATATTGCAGCAAGGTACTAATGAATGATAAAGTTATAATCTTTACAGCTAAGAAAGGTGCTGCCAGTGGCTTAAAGGAAGCTATTAAAGACAATCCTTATCAGGATATGAAATATTATTTCAAAGAAGGGGAGGAGGGAGAGTTAATTATAGCTCAATCGGCATATTCTAAAAATAAAATGAAACCCGTGAATATCATAATTATAACTCCAGGTTTCAAAAAGATAAAAAGACAGTTTTTTAATAGTGATGAGTACCAGTATGAGAATATAGATAAAGCAAGAATAATAGCGGAGTATATGCCAATTAATAAGGGTGGATACAATATAAAAGGGCTTTATTTTATCTTTTATGATCAAGAGGGTAATGATGGTAGTGGAAAATGCGCATATTTTTATCAAGAGTAGGGGGATTATGGAGTGAAGCAGTTAAAATAACAATTGAAAAAATTATAAAAAAAGGTTGCAATGCACGGAAATAAAAGTAATATAAGAGATATAGTAACAATATCACGTATAAATATGTATAAAACACAGTTATATCTACCAGATGAAGCTAAGCTAGAGCTAGAAGCGATATCTAAAAAGACATCTATGTCAAAGTCAGAATTAATAAGAAGGGCTGTTGCTGAATTTACAAGTAAGTACAGTAGTACAAAACTAACGAAAGCATATGGCATTTGGAAAAGTAGAGAAATTAACGTAAGGAGTTTAAGAGATGAATGGAGCAGGTAAATATTTATATGATACTGATGTAATTATAGATTACATGAGAGGCGAAGAGAAAGCTAAGAGTCTGCTTGAGGGGATAGAAGGAAAGCAATGCTTATCGGTTATCACAGTGGCGGAGCTTTATGCAGGAGTACGAAATATGAGGGATAAGGGAGCTGTTAAGGGGTTAAGTGAATATTTTGTAGTGATGGATATCAATAGGGATATAGCAACTAAGGCGGGTCTTTGGAAGAAAGATTACCACAAATCACATAATGTATTATTGCCAGATGCACTTATTGCAGCAACGGCATGTTATTATGGTCTTGAGCTTAAAACATTGAATATAAAGCATTATCCAATGATAGAAGGATTAAGCTCTGCTTATTTGAAAGGGGGAAAGTAAATGAGTATATCCCGCACAATATCAATTTTTATATTTGCAGGCTCGGTATTAATGATGAGTATGTCTGCAAATGCAGGAGGCTTTAAATTCACACCAGAGATTTGTAAAAAGATGGGTCTTGGTAAGAATTGGTATTGTGGGGAGGCGGGAACAGATAAAGGTACAAAAGAAGGGGCTGCGAAAGAAATATTAGAATCAGGAATAGAGCCAGAGGAGAAAGCAGAGTTATTGAATCAATTATGGAAAACTCAGCGTAAAAGAGCGGTAATAACAGGCAAGAGGCATGATATAGAAAATGCACTGGAGACACAGGCTATCATAGCTAAAAAAGGAGTGGAATTTGCAAGGAATGCACAAAAAATAGCAGATAGTGACCCGAGATATTCTGTTGCTGCGAGTAATTACAAGTCTGATACAGAAGATGCAATTAAGGAAGCAGAGCAAGCACAAGCACTTAATGCAGGAAGAGATAGATACGTATTGGTGATGATATACAGCAAAGAATGCCCAAGTTGCCAGAGGCAATTACCAGAGGTGCTCAAGTTTAGTAATAAATGGCAGTATAAAAATCTAGGTGTGGCGGTTACAGAAGAATTCTTTGAAGGACTAGATAGCAGTATTTTTGATGATTCTATAGTATCAGATGAGGCTATAAAATCAATTCCTACATTATTACTACTTGATAGCGTTACAGAAGAGAAGATTTTTTTAAGCAAAGGAATAACGAGGGTTGGTGAGATGGAGTCGAAGATGGCAAAAATAATAAAAGAAAGAGGTTAATGTGATGGGTGTAAAGTATATAAGTGGCATTTATTCTGCAGTCAAAGATGATAATGTTGTATCAGCTCAATTGGTCAGCAAGCTGCTGGACAAATTCAAAACTTTCTTATCTCTTATTAAGAGGCAATTAATTACCTTAACTAAGGTATCGGCATTTTGTGCAATAATAACGGCAGTAACTCTACCAACAATATTAAGCGCACAAGCAGGAGTGCTTGGAGAGACAGAGAAGTTGTGGAGTAAACTTGGAGGCAAGTCTGTATCAACGGGTGCAAGTGTATACCAAGGACAAAAAGCAGGACATGTATCGCTTGGAAGCTTGTATTTAGGCAATCAAAAGAAAAATAGAAATATAATAAATGTAAACTTTCCAGAAATAGACATCAATCATCCATGTTTTAAAAGCTCAGTAATGAATTTTGGCGGTATATCAATTATATCTGGAGATGAGTTAAAAAACAAAATGCAATCGATAGTGCAGCAAGCAGGGATGATGTTTGTATATTTAGGAATAAGCGCCATATCCCCTACTCTTAGTGAGACATTGCAAGAAGTATTCTCAAAATTACAAGAGCTAGGAGGATTCTTATCTGACGAATGTAGACTCTCAGAGCAAATGGCGACATGGATGAAGGACAAAGCAACAGGAATGGCTGGACTTGCAAAGAAAAAAGTAGTTGATCATGCTATCTCAAAAGATGGTGAAAAAAGCAATTTAGCAGAAGCCTATAAACAATTTCCAAAAGGCAGTGGCAAGGTACTTGAAGAAATAGCAAAAAAGAACCCAGAGAAAGCAATAGCAGATGTAAATCTAGCGTGGGAGAGTTTGAAGAAAATAGGAGGTGATAACGATATTAAGCAATTAATGATGACGATCTCAGGAACAATCATTATAAGGGCAAATGAAAAGGATAAAGACGGAGAGCCTATTGTACAATACATCTCATCTAAAATAATAGATCCAAAGTTATTGGATGGTATGTTAAAGGGAGATAGGAAGATACAGAGATTAACATGTGATGCTTATGAAAAATGCTTAAAGCCAAAGGATAAGGAGATAGAGATAAAAGAAAATGAGGGCTTTGAGAGTAAAATTCAAAACCATATCAATCAATATAAACAAGCACTAAAAGATGATGCGGAGCTGAACAAAGAAAGTCAGGGCATACTTGCAAAATCTGGATTGCCAATATTCATGATGTATGATGTACTTATGAGGCATACTCAAGGTAAGACTGAGGTAGAAGAGGGTATTTTAGTTCAAACTGCAGCATGGAACATACTTTATAATTACTTAACAGAAATGATTCAGGAATCAGAGAATGCAGCTAATAATTACACAATGCCAGTAGGTGAAGAGTTAAAAAGATATAGGGATAGTTTAATAAAGGCAAAAGAAGCTTTAGACAGATATGAATTGCAAGATACATCAAAGTATCAACTACAGGTAATGTTGGTAAATAGGGCTAAAGCAATGGAAAAAGCGTTAAGAACAGAATCACAAAAACAAATAGAGGTATTATCATGAGTTCAACATTTGAAATATATACGCTAGGAACTGGGTATTTTTTAGAGAAGGTATTCAATGCTATAAGAATAGTAATGTCAGGCAATGCATTTGTGAGTTTGTTGAAGCTTGGGGTAATAATTGGGCTTTTAATCAAAATAGTAAGTTCAGTTTTTACATTTGAAGTAAAGTCTATGATATTGTGGTTTTTCCAAGTAACGGCAATTACAGGTGTATTATTAGTGCCAACGGCTGATGTATGGATAGTAGATGAATTACCGAATAAATACGGCATGACAGGAGCGCCCAGGCATGTTGAGAAAGTACCATTCGGGCTTGCGGCAATGGCATCAGTGACGTCACAAGCAGGGTATTGGTTAGGGCAACAGTTTGAGGGAGCATTTTCTACAACTTTTCCAAATGAAACATATCAAAAAACAGGAGTATTATTTGGAGCTAAAATAATAGAAGATACTATGAATTTAAGATCATATGATGCCAATTTAACAAGTGCATTTAACACATTCTATAATAGCTGTTTATTACCTGATTTACAAATGGGTCTACTAAGAGCTAATGGCTTTACATATCAGGATATAGGGAATACACAAGACCTTATAGGATTTTTAGCAACCAGATCATCAAAAGCAAGGCAAATGGTTTATGATAAGATTTTTGAAAAATTTAATACCAAAAACCATAAAGAGGCAAATGGATATATTAGTTGCTATACAGCTGCTAATATTTTAAAAGACAAAATAGATAGGGAGGCAGAAATAAGTATGCCATACCTTGCTAAGGGATTTTTTGCTCAATTTTTCCCAGATGACAAAAGCTCAAATCAAGAGGCAGTGTTTAGAAGTACTTTTAAGGACAGCTATGCTATGTTTTTAGGAGGTGGTCAGGATGAAAAGAATCTACTTATGCAAAATATATCAATTAATGCACTTAATGATAGTGTGGGGAATGCATATAGTAAATCTGTGATTAAAAAAACAACAGATGTATATTTTTCTTCAATGGCATCACTTGCATCAAAATTCATACTAAATATCAAAGCTGCATTTGAAATAATGATATATGCATTATTCCCAATCGCAGTAATGTTAATGTTAGCTCCGGGGGGAGCTGCAATACTTAAGAACTACTTTTTATCGTTGATATATTTGCAGTTATGGATACCGATATATGCAATATTGTTTACAGTATTTTCTGAGCAATATGCAGCTCTTGGGACAATAACAGAAGGTCTAACTTATAGTTCACAAGGACAAATAAGGTCGATCAATCAAGAAATATCAGCGTTATCTGGATATATGATAATGTTTACACCATTAATAGCAGGGCTTGCGCTTAAGATGGGCATGTCAGGGCTAGGAAGTATAGCATCATCAATGATGCATGCGCCACAACAGGAAGCTGCGAGAGTTGCAAGGGAAACTGTGCAGGGAAATTATACTATGGGGACAACTAGCCTTGATAACCATAGCTATAATAATGAAAATGCTAATAAGCATGATACAAATTATACTGATTTTGCAGGAGAGAGGAGCTGGAATGCAGAGCATGGCAGTACTGTATCAAAATTACGAGATGGAAGTGAAAAGATTGATATGTCAAGAGGGGTGAGTAATGCAGGTGGGCTTGTTAATATTGACTGGTCAAATCAGATTGGTAGTAAAATTAGCAGCAACATTAACAATGCAAAAAGTGAAGTGGAAAGAGCAGGCAGCGATTATGTACAAAGTACATCAAGTGGCTTATCTAATGCTCTTGGATATAATGAAAATTTCTCAAGAGGCAATAGTAAATATAACTCCTTTGAAAGTGGCTTAACTACCGATGAGAGGAAGTCATTTGATGATAGTAGGTCAATTATAGACAAGATGTCTAAGGATTATGGGGTATCAACAGATGATTCATTGAGAATCGCAGCAGGAGCAAAAGCAGGCATAGGATTTGATGCGCTTATTGCAAGTGGTCAGTTTGAGACATCAGTTAATGCAGGTAAAACTGGAAATCTAAGGGAGGCATATAGTCATATTACATCTGCAGATAATATGAAGAGATACTCAGAAAGTATAGGTAGGGTGAAAAATGCAGTGAGTAATGCAGGTGTTAGAGGTCAAACAGGAGAGAATCAAGAATTTATAGATTCAATGAGGAATGATTTTGTAACTTCTGAAAGTGCCAACCACAGCATGCAAAATGCAAAAGAAAGAGCGAGTACATATAGTAAGCAACAAGCAACTTATAAGGAGTCAGGAGAAAGAATTAATTATAATTTAACTCCAGCATTTGTAAATTGGTTGAAAGATACAAAAGGGACAACGGGTGCTGAAAATATAATGAATAACGGAGATCCAGCGGTAATACAGGAATATACAGGACGCTTCTTAAATGAAGGTGGGCTGGATAGAGCTATGATAGGAACTAATACTGGTGGCTCTGGTTACACTTCGAGTGATGATGTCGTTAATGACAAGGTGTCTAATAGTATAAATCAGGGGGTTGATAGTAATCATTTTAAAAGTAAGTACGAAGCGGATAATGCTAAGCTTGAAGCATATAATAAAGAGCAAATAAAAAAAGAACTTAACCCAAAAATAACAACCAAAAGCGCAGCAAGTGCATGGAAGAGTGAGGTAGTTGATCCTACTAAAAAAGTATCGAACACAGTGCCAAAAGAAGACTCTGAAGAAATAATCAGCAGCATTTTAAAACCAAGGCCTTTAAATCAAAGCACTCCTATATCTGCTGACAAAAGTGATATAAATGCTTCTGCTGCCGAAAACTCTACTCCGATACCGCTTAATATCATTCCTGATAATGCGCCTCATGAAAAATCTAATCAAAGTACTACAGGGAAAGATGCAGAGAAATTTAACAAAGACGGAAGCCCTAAGGAGATAGTGCAGAAATCAAGCTATAAATCTACTAATGCATTTGCAGGTGAAATACATAGCGGAATTGGCAAAGAAATGACTAACTTAGAAAATCAGAATAATGCTGACCAATGGGAAAGGGACAGTGAATTAAAACAGAAGGAATCTAGTGTAGTCAAAAATCAGGATAACGTAACAAGTAAGGTCTCTGATAAAACAGAACAAGGTGCAGCTGGTAATATGGCAACCAGCTTGGCATCAAATACAGTAGATTCAGTAAAGAATGCATCAATAGGTATAAAAAATATATACAATACTACCTTAGGAGACCCAAAGAGCGTAAAGCCATTCATAAAGAGTGATAAGCATCTTGTTAATACGGAAGATGAGGATCTGAAGCTTAATAAAGATAATAAAGAAGGCGCTGGAAACTCAACCGAAGCAAAATCTAGTAATGCAAATGTAAGTGAGAATCAGAATAATAAATCAAAATCAGGTGATTAATGATGGCAAATAATGAAATAATAAGTTGGATCAAGGCAAACCCAGTTAAATCAGCTTTAATACTTTTAGCAATTGGTATTGGGTTCTATATAATTGATAGCGGCATATCAAGTGCCAATCGTGCAAAAAACTTGATAACAAATCATGCCTCTAAAATAGAAAGAGAAGGGGGGAAATTAAAAGCAGAAGTGAGCGCCCGCATAGATGGAGTCCAAAAAGCATTTAAAGAAATAGATGCGATCACAGAAAGATTTAGATTTGATGAGAAACTTCGTGATGAGAACGACTCTTTCCAAGAAGGCCAGAGTATCAATGCAAGGTATAAAAGCAAAAGACAGGAGATTTTTACTATACTATCTCATAATGAGAACATGCTAAAAAACATAAAGACTAATATTGATAAAGAAAAAGAGCAAAATCACGAATTTGCCAAAAAATACATAGATTTTCCAGAATATAGAAGATTGATAGCAACGATATATGAAAACATAGCGTATACATTTGATGAAAATGGGTTTTTGCAGTATTTCCATAACTGTGAATTTTTTACAAAAAATCTTAGCAGAAGTAAGGTGGGCTGTGTAATAAGCGAAGAATACAGTCAATATAATCGTCCACTTGAAAGAAAGCAGGAGATTGAAAATTTAGTAAAAAAACTAGGTGATATATATCTAACAACTAGTGCTGATGAAAGAGCTAATAAAACCCAAGTTATCTACAATGACATTAAAAAAACATATTTTACGGAAGTAGAAGAAGACTGGGGTGTTAGATGGGCTAGGTCATATGGTGATTATGCAGCAAAAGCACTACTTCCATATAAGGCATTTATTGAAGAAATAATTAATGCACAAAGGCACATAGATGTCACTGAGGCTCAGGAATATCTCAAGGAGAATGCGTGGTTTAGATGTATAGCATTTTTTAGCAAGAGGAAAATAAAGTCTAATGAAAGGAGTGTAAAAAGGGCGATAGAATTAGGAAATAATTTCCCATGGAAAGAAAAGAACATAAGTATAGGTGAAGTAGAGGAGAGGCACTTCAGCGAGTGTGAAAATAAATTAAATGCTACTGGCTTTTACCGAGGCGAATCCAATATCACCCAATACAACCTACTAGAAAACCAAACATCAGTAAGAGTATTGCTTAGATTAATGGAAACAAACAAAGATTTTGGAGTTAAAGACGATGAATAATAATGAAATACTAGATCAAGATTACAGCATATTAATCACAGATTTAAAAAAGCGTGTTGCAGAGTCAAGATACAAGGCAACTCTTAGCGTTAATAAAGAAATGGTATTGCTATACCACCATATTGGTCAGCAAATACTTAAGTCACAAAAAGAGCAAGGATGGGGTTCAAAAGTAATAGAAAAGCTATCTAAAGATTTGCGCTCTGCATTCCCAGAAATGAAAGGCTTAAGTACTAGAAATCTTAAATATATGCGCAAGTTTGCAGCAGAATATAAGAATTTTGAATTTGTGCAAGAGGTGCTTGCACAATTGAGTTGGTATCATAACATAACACTTATAGACAAGGTTTTAGATCGAAAAGAGCGCGAATTTTACATACAAAAAGCTATCCAGAATGGATGGTCACGAAATATTATGGTTATACAAGTTGAAACTAATCTTTATAAGAGACAAGGCGGAGCAGTAACGAATTTTGATGCAAGACTCTCAAATTCTCAATCTGATTTAGCAAAAGAATTAATAAAAGATCCGTATATTTTTGATTTTTTAAGTATAGGTGAGAGTGCGCATGAGAGAGAAATAGAAAAAGGGCTAATTACACATATAGAAAAATTCCTTATTGAATTAGGCACGGGCTTTGCGTTTTTAGGAAGGCAATATCATATAGAAGTAAGTAAAAAAGATTACTACATAGATTTGTTATTCTATCACGTAAAATTAAAATCTTACATTGTGGTAGAGCTAAAATCGAAAGAATTCAAGCCTGAATATGCTGGCAAAATGAGCTTTTATTTATCTGCAGTGGACAAGACATTAAAACAAAAGGATGATAACCCATCTATAGGACTAATTTTGTGCAAAACAAAGGACAAAATTTTAGCAGAATATACCTTGCAGGGCACAGTAAAGCCAATCGGAATATCAGAATATAAATTATTAGAGGAGCTTCCAAGAAAAATAAAAAGTACTCTACCAAGTATTGAGGAATTAGAAAAAGAGTTATCCAAAGATATTAAAAAAATAAATGAGGACGAAGAAAATGAATAAAAAGA
>JAQCBG010000016.1 GCA_027621485.1 Pseudomonadota bacterium | reverse complement strand
TCAAGAAAACTGCAGCAATAACTACAAAGAAAGTATTATATAATGAAAAAACAAAACCGCATATTATAGAAGAAAAAGAGATTCAAAGACAAATACAAAATAATGAATCAAATACTTATCATGCCTTTAGCTTAAAAACTGGATATTCCTTAAAACTACTCACAGAAGATAAAAAGAACATTTGTTACTTAGTGAAAGATAGTAATTATGATTGGATATGCAGTAGTGATTATAACTTTCTTTGGAGTACTACTCATTTTTTTGGTGATTTCTTTGCACTATATAGTTTAAAACAAGATCAAAAAATAATAGAAACATTAAGAGGCGCCTTTATTAACTCTGGACTCTTTGAAACAAAAAATTATTTGATTAATTATGCAGTCAGCATTTTTAAATCATTTTATAATAGTGAATCTGAAGAAAAACCTGATAAAAAACAAGATGAGATATCTGCATCAGATTTTATAGATAAATATTGGGGCGCAATCTTAAAAGACATACTTGGGGATGTTGCGCTCCAAGCTTCTCTTTTAGCTATAAGTAGTGCTCCCATAGCCGCACCTGCTTTACTCAGCACAGCTGGAATAGCAATGCTTAGCTCATTTGGCGCATATTATTCTCAATATACCGAAAATACAGAAGCACAAAATGACAATACAAAAAGAGATGATGCACTTAAATCAACTGCATCGATAGCATTTTTTATTGCAATGC
The DNA here is from genome assembly GCA_027621485.1 of Pseudomonadota bacterium. GTDB lineage: Bacteria > Pseudomonadota > Alphaproteobacteria > Rickettsiales > Midichloriaceae > JAQCBG01. Next base: position 8,700 of record JAQCBG010000016.1, on the reverse strand, counting down.
TAGGCTCTAATATACATAGAGGCAATACAATGACTAATACGATAGCAAAGCTATTTACTGCATTTGATATGTCTATAAGCTTTCATCGATTGCTTCCAGGTAAAATGATATATGATGCTTATGAATCTGTATCTAAATCTGTATCTAAATCTGCATCTCAATATTACAAATCTACAACAGAAGTTATTGATAGCCTCTATAACTCTGGATCTCAGTATTATCAATTTATATCCGAATCTGTTACGGGATATTTTTCTGAATTACTTTAGCAAGATCATACAAATTATGGAAAAATATAAAAAATAAATGACTATGGAATATCCAGAATTTTATGCATTTGCATAGAAAGTATCGCGCCTCTTTCTTTTGCAATTCTAATTGCAAGATTTACATTTTCTGCATTACTTGCTTTATTATATTCATCCATTGGCTGCACATAAACCGGAATATTACGACCTTCTTGACCTACTTCTGCAATATCTGAATATTCTTTTCTATGAGCAGAAATTAAAAATTTAATAGCAATAATCTGATCAAGAGCCTTTTCATTTATTCTGTGATACATACCATTAACTGCCTTAGGTGAGCATACAATCTCTACTTGCTCGTTAAGTCTCTTATATATCGTGCCATTAGTTTCTATTTGAACTCTAATACCAATTTTAATTAATCTATCACATAATACACTAATGTTTTGCCTAAAAGGCTCTCCCCCAGTAATAACAACAAGTTTTACATTTGAAGTATTTAAGACATCACTTAATATATCTTCTACATTCCTTATGTTATAATCTGTAAATTCTGTATCGCAAAAATTGCATGATAAATTGCATCCAGAAAGACGTATGAAAAAAGCAGGATGGCCTGCATAAGGCCCCTCTCCTTGTATTGTATAGAACATAGAGTGTACCTTTAACTGATCTCCATTACCAGCTTCCAAAGGTAGCTTAGGGTTTTTGCCAAGCATATTTTTCTTTAAAAGCCAGTGGAGCCAAAACCCCCTACTCCTCTTTGCGTATCTTGCTCTATTTCTTCTTCAATACTCCAATTGATTTTAGTAACTGGCGCAACAAGCATTTGCGCTATACGCATGCCTCTTTCTATTATATAATCCTCCTCTCCTAAATTAATGAGTGGGATCATTATCTCCCCTCTATAATCAGCGTCTATGGTGCCTGGAGTGTTTATAATTGTAACACCAAATTTTAAAGCAAGCCCAGATCTAGGTCTTATTTGTGCCTCAAAATTCTCAGGTAGAGCAATTGCAATCCCAGTTGGAATTAAAGCACGCTTAAATCGCTTTAATTCAATCTTTCGCTCTTTCGGAATTGCAGCAAACAAGTCTACGCATGCGCTCTGAAGCGTTCTATAGGATGGGAGCGGCAAATCTTCATAATGCTTTAGCTTTTGAACTCTCACTATAATATCTTGCATTATTAATTCTTTATTAAATTGAGGGCTAAGGCCCTAAAAACTATTAAACATAAGCTTTTTACATAAAAACACTTATAATTCAATATCATGATTTTCTTTATGCAAATATTATTAGATAATTTTACTTGTAAGAATAAATATATTATTAAATTTGCGCTATAAGAGAGATTGCTTTAATATTGAGGTTTATTCTGCGATATCAGAAATGTTATTAGCAAGATTAAGTAATTGTAATTTAAATCTAGAATTAAGCCTAGAAATGAGGCTAGAGTTTTAAATAAATTGGATTATGTATTTAACATGGTTTATATGTCAAAAGTAACAGTAAGAGATATGTTGTGTGATGCACTTAAAAAATCTCTAAGAGAAGATGAGAATGTATTTATTATTGGAGAGGAAGTAGCAGAATATCAAGGTGCATACAAGATAACTCAAGGAATTCTTGAGGAGTTTGGATCAAAGAGAGTTATTGATACCCCAATTACAGAACATGGATTTGCAGGACTTGCAGTTGGAGCAGCTCTTGCTGGACTTCGACCTGTTGTTGAGTTCATGACTTTTAATTTTGCAATGCAGGCAATTGATCAAATTATAAATTCTGCTGCAAAAACTCATTATATGTCTGGAGGAACTCTTGCATGCCCTATAGTTTTTAGAGGCCCAAATGGAGCTGCCGCAAGAGTTGGCGCACAACATTCTCAATGTTACGCAAGTTGGTACTCTCATATTCCTGGATTAAAAGTTGTAGCTCCTTACTTAGCAGAAGATCACGCAATACTTCTAGATGCCGCTATAAAAGACCCAGGCCCCGTTATTTTCCTTGAGAATGAGATTTTATATGGCAGATCTCACGAAATACAGAATTTGGAAGCATTAGAAATAGGGAAAGCAAGAGTATTAAAAGAAGGTAACGATGTAACTTTAGTTGCTTTCTCTCTTCAACTAGAAAATGCATTAGATGCTGCAAAAGATTTACTAGAGAACGGAATTGATGTGGAGGTCATAGATTTACGCAGTATAAGGCCTCTTGATATAGATACAATCATTACATCTGTAAAAAAAACTAATCGCATTGTTGCACTTCAAGAAGGCTGGGGCTTTTCTAGTGTTGCTTCTTCAATTTGTGCAATGGTTGCGCAGCATGCCTTTGATTTTCTAGATGCAGAGCCTATAGCACTTTCAGGCGCAGATGTTCCGCTTCCATATGCAGAAAATTTAGAGAAGCTAGCGCTACCAAATAAACAAAGTATTATAGATGCTGTGCGGTTTGTGCTGCGCAATTCAAAATAGATAAAATCTACTTTTTTAAAGATTTGAAACTGAATTTGGGGTATGCGCTACTAATCCACAACTCTCTCTAAAAAAGAAGAATCTCCATAGGAAAAAAAGCGATATTGCTTTTGCACTGCATGGGCATATACACGCCTCATATTCTTGAGTCCGCAAAATGCCGAGACCAATACAAAAAGTGTTGATTTTGGAGTATGAAAATTTGTAATTAATGCATCTATTATTTTAAATTTGTAACCAGGCTTTATAAAGATATTTGTTCTATACATATTATCATTTAAATCTTCATAACAATTTGAATAAAAGCTCTCTATAGCTCTCATGCTTGTTGTGCCAACAGCAATTACTCTACGCCCAGATTCTTTTGCATCTTGAATTTGCCTCAATATATCTTTATTTAAAACAAAATGCTCAAAATGCATTTCATGATCCATGATATTATTTGTCACTATAGGCTTAAACGTACCAAAACCAACATGTAGTGTAATGAATGCGCATTGCACGCCTTTACGATAAATAGCATCCATAACATTTTTAGTAAAATGAAGGCCTGCGGTTGGAGCTGCGATTGCGCCTTCCTGGCTTGCGTAAATTGTCTGATAATTTACTTTATCTTCATCACACATTTCTTTTGCGCGCTTTATGTATTGTGGAAGCGGCATTCTACCTATTTGAGAAATTTTTTTTCTAAGTGATGTACAGCTCGCATTAAATTGCAATAAAATCATTTGATCTCTTTGCAATACATTAGCACTTAAATCTTTCGTAAATTCAATTTTAGTACTATCTTTTAATATGCGCATAGGTCTTGCCATGACCTGCCAAGTGTCGCTTGATACCTCTTGAACTAAATTTACAGTCACTAATTTTTTAATCTCATCTACCATGCAAAATCCAGTTAATTCTGCTGCAATAACTTTCGTATTATTGAAAATAAGTAGATCACCTGGCTTAAGTAAATTTTCAATGTCTCGAAAAGACAAGTCATTTATCTCGCCACTTTTTGCAAAGTGCAAAAGTCTTGAACTATCTCTTGGACTTGCAGGCTGCTGAGCTATTTGATTTTTTGGTACATAAAAATCAAAATTATCAATATGAAAGATATCTTTTTCACTCATAAAAAATTTTCTACCAATGCAATATTTATAGTAAGAAATTTTTATATCTATAATCTTATAACCAGATTCTATATAGTAAAATTATTTGCATTTCACATAAATCTTTTAATCAGATTATCTTTTGAGAAAATAAATAGCAGCTTAATTTCACATACGTTGATATAAAAAGCATACATTAATACTCTTTCAAGTTGACAAATAAATATCAGCCAGTCATAATTAGCGCCCTTTGGAACACTTAGATCTTTGGTTTTTTCATAATGAAAAATATCTACAATGCAAATGCATATAGCGCAAAATTAAAAGATATAAAAAGAAGTTGGTTTTTAATTGATGCATCTGATTCTACTCTTGGCAGACTTGCATCTCGTATAGCACTTATTCTTCGCGGAAAACATAAATCCACATATACTCCTTTTATGAATTGCGGAGATCATGTTATTGTTATTAATGCAGCCTCTATTAAATTTACAGGCAATGCTAGAGCAAAGAAATTTTATTGGCATACTGGCCATCCAGGAGGTATAAAAGAAAGAAGTTTTGAAGAAATCTTATCAGGCAAATATCCTGAACGTCTTTTGATTAATACAATAAAAGGTATGATGCCAAAAGAGAGTCCACTTGCTAGATTGCAATTAAAAACTCTTCTTCATGTATATCCTGGTGGAGAGCATGTTCATACAGCTCAAAAACCAGAGCAAATTAAAGTTTTAGATTATTAGGTATTTAAAAATATGTCTCTTACTTCAGAAAAAATAGTTGTAGTAAAGAAAAAAGAAGATAAGGCTGAAAAATTCTACGCAACCGGTAGAAGAAAGACTGCTTCGGCAAAAGTATGGATCTCAAAAGGAGAGGGTAAATTTGTTGTAAATGGCAAAGATATAAATTCGTACTTTACAAGAAAATTATATAGCATGTACGTACAGCAACCAATATCTGCAGTAGATCAAACAAACCAAATAGATGTTGTTTGCAGTGTGAGCGGCGGAGGATTGCTTGGTCAGTCTGGCGCAGTTCGTCATGGAGTTAGTAGAGCTCTAAATGCATTAAATCCTACATTTCGCCCCATTTTAAAAGAAAATGGATTTCTTACAAGAGACAGTAGAAAAGTTGAGCGCAAGAAGTACGGACAAAAAGGCGCAAGAGCAAAATTCCAGTTTTCTAAGCGTTAATATCAGGGTACTTTGCAGTACTTTTGATATCAGAAGGAGAAGGGATTTATCACCCTTCTTTTTTTATTGATATTTTATAATTTGCCTTATAATGCGTATTTATATGCATTCCTTATAGTATTTGTAGAGAAGGATTGTGAGGTCTGTGTCTCTTTTTGTAATGCAAGAGTCTCTTCTAATCTTTTTTAATAAATATCTTAGCATTATTTGCTATATCTTGCGCTGTAAGATGCGCCTCTTGTTGCATTGATTCTGCGCTTTGATGCTCTATAAAATAATCTGGAAAATGCATAATGCGAATTTTTGTGTTCATAATATCGTTTTGTGCGCACTCATTTAGCAGGAGAGATGCAACACAAGCGCCAAAACCTCCGCTAGCACCTTCTTCTATTGTAATTAATGCTTTGTGCGTTTTTATAATATTAATGAGTAGATCTGCGTCCAAAGGCTTTGCAAATCTAGCATCTACAACAGTAACTAAAATATCGCATTCTGCTTTTATAATATTTGCCGCCTCTAAAGCTTCTTTTACTGATCTTGCGCCAAGCGCAATAATTGCAACTTGATCTCCTTTTATTAATATTTTACTTCGTCCAATTTTAAGTGGCGCAAGGTCATCTCGAATTAATGTATCGATGGATTCTATATCACTGAGTTCTTTTGGAAAGCGAAATGCAACAGGTGCGTCATCTACAGAGTAAGCAGTTAGCATTGCTCTTGCTAAGTCTTTTGCATTGCTTGGGGCAATTACTATAAAATTTGGAATATTGCAAAGGAATGCAATATCAAATGCACCAGTATGTGTTGGGCCATCTGGACCAACAAAACCAGCTCTATCTATTGCAAACTTGACGGGAAGAGATTGAATTGCAACATCATGCACTATTTGATCATATGCTCTTTGCAGAAATGTTGAATAAATTGCAACAAAAGGCTTCATTTTGCAGGCCGCAAGGCCAGCTGCAAAGGTTACGGCGTGCTGCTCTGAAATGCCTACATCAAAAATTCGCTCACGAAATTTTACATCGCATCCAGAAAGCCCCGTGCCAGATGGCATGCCAGCTGTAATTGCGCATACTGCTTTATCTTTTTCTAATAAATGATTTAGATATTTTGCAAATATTTCTGTATAACTTAGATTGATTCGATTTGTTTTATGTTGAGTTTTAGTTTTTATATCAAATGGCGTTACTGCATGATAACACTCATCTGATTTATCTTTTAAACTAAAGCCCTTTCCCTTTTCTGTTTTAACATGTATTAGAATTGGGATTTTTAATGACGGATCATTTTTTATAGCGCTTAAAATTTGTATTAAATCTTTCACGTTATGACCATCTATGGGGCCAATATATTTAAGGCCAAGATTTTCAAAAATGTTTCCAATGTTATTTTTGTTAGATTCGTGATGAATTAGCCTTTTAATGCCAGTAGATGCGTGATGGGTGATTTTTTGCACAAAGCTTGGCATATACTTTAATGCATGCTTTGCAGCTGTTTTTGCTTGAGAATAGGTCTTAGATGCTAGAAGCTGAGCGAGATGCTTGCTCAAGCTGCCAACAGCTGGCGCTATGGACATTTGATTATCATTTAAGATAATAATAATTCTGTCTTGAAATGCTGTTATATTATTAAGTGCCTCATAAGCAATTCCAGATCCTATTGCGCTATCTCCAATGACGGCAATAATATCGTTTATTTGAGCGTTTTGATTTGTATTGTGATTTAGTTTTTTTGCAGCAAGCATTCCAATTGCGGCAGAAATTGAAGTAGAGCTATGTCCTGCGCCGAAACTATCAAATTCACTATCTTGCATTCTCAGGAATCCTGATATTCCATTTTTTTGTCTTACGGTATTTAGTATTCCTGCTCTACCAGTTAAAATTTTATGAGGATAAGTTTGATGGCCTATATCCCATATAATAATATCTTTAGGTGCTGTAAATACATAATGAAGAGCTATTGAAAGCTCTACCACTCCAAGGCTTGCTCCAAGGTGACCACCTCTTTCTGCGGCGACTTTGATCATTAAATCTCGGATTTCTTGGGCAAGAATTGGTAAATTTTTAATAGATAACTTCTTTAGATTTTCTGGAAGGAAGTTATGCGATAAAAGAGAGTAGTGCTGAAAGTTTAATTTCCAATTATCGAAATGCATTATAAAATATGGAGAGTGAGAGGTAGATCTGATTTTAGGCGCTTTTAAAGCGCCATTCTCATAAGTTCAAGATATCCATTAGTAACTTTATTACATACAGATGTTAGCTCTTGAAGTGCATTCTCTGCTTCTGTAACAGATGCCATAACTTCTATAATATTTGCATCGCTACTTTGTACTTTATCTATCTCTGCTTCTGCTTGCTTTACTTTATTTAGTTTTTTGTATGCAATGCGCCTTAACATTTCTGCAAAAGTTGGTACCGCAGCCTCATTGCCTCCCTTATGTAATTTTGTGATTACGGGCGCTGCATTTATAGATGCCGTACTATTTATGCTATGTGCAGAAGATGTAGCGCCATCATCTTTAGAATGCGCTATATTTTTTTGTAATATACTTTTGAGGTGCGTGACAGAAGAATTAACACCAGCTCTACTACCAGGAGAAGCTCTTTTGTATGCGTTAATTCCTCTAATACTATCTGCAATAGATATGCTATTTGTTATGCCGCTCATAATATAAATCTATAAATTTTTCTCAGTAATATACAAAAGCATCAAAAATATTATTTCATAATATCTAATATATTTTGCTTATTTAGCTTTGTAAGCTCAAATGCAATGGAACTTGCTTCTATCGCACTGCGTACTTCATTTGCATCTGCAATTTCAATTGCAGTATTGACATTTGGCATTTTTACAATGCCATTTTCATCCGCTGCTGGATGACCTTTGATATAAACCTCCTCAAAACTAGACATATCGTAGCCTATCTCGTCGACTTTCAGTAGTATGTTATTTGATCTTTCATCAAATTCATTGTTAAAGAAAATGACTTGTCTTCTATAAGGCTCTGCTTCTTTAGATTTTGGCTGCAATTTTGCATTTGCAAGATTTTGAGCAATAATCTTCATTCTGTGGCTTTGTGCTTCCATTCCAGATACTAGTATTTTTCCTGCAGAATCTAATTTATCTTGACTTGGAAAGGGGTGGTTATTTATTTTAATATATTGAGATGCAAAGGAGATATTATAAAATCCCATAATACAAAAAGAATACAGAAGTATTTTTTGCGGTAATGTCATACTCAGTAATGCTTTCATTATAAGTGTATAAAAAATTACTTAGAACTCACGGATAATGCAATTCCATGTAGCGTTTTCATTTTAGAGAAGGTTTTCGTAACTTGCTCTATTTCGCTTGTGTTTTCGCGTTTTTTAAATAATTCATGCTCAAGAGTCACTTTGTTTCCATCTGGTTTGATCTCAAGTACTTCAGCCTCTCTGATATTAAATTCATTTCCATTAGATGAGTTTAAATGCCCTGGATGCGTTACATTTAGAGTAAAAAAATCATTATTCATAGATTCTGCTGTATTAATATCAAGCGGAGAATAATTTGGTGTATTTGCGTTAGCAATATTTTTTGAAAGCACTTCATCTCTTTTTGCGAGTATGTTGAGTTTTTGAGTGAGGCTGTCAAAAGACGCGCAAAATCCATCAGTAGAATGCAAGAGATACAAAAAAACT
>JAQCBG010000015.1 GCA_027621485.1 Pseudomonadota bacterium | reverse complement strand
ATACAAACTAATGAGAGATAGGATGTTTGAATCATGTTTGATGAAAAAAGACACTGATCAAAGTAGGATAGAAATCAGAGAGAAGCTAAGAGCTGCAGTAAACAACAGATCAGAAATATTTAACAAATCTAAAGAGGAAAAAACTCAATTAACAAAAAATTTATCGTTATTTACAATAGGGGTGAGTGGCGATCAAATAACCCAAAGCAAACAAATAAATTAGGAGAAAAGAGTGATCAAACAAGTACACAAATACATAGTAGTAGCAGTATTAGCAACGGGAATAACTGGTTTAGTAGGCTGTCAAACAACAAGCAAAATAATTAAACATGGCAAGTTGGAAGTTGAGACCAAAATGTCAACGAGTATTTTTCTTGATCCAATTGAAGATAACAAAAGGACAGTTTTACTACAAATAAGAAATACCAGCGATAAATCAGGATTAGATATTGAATCAAAAATCAGGTCAGCAGTTGAGAACAAGGGCTACCGTATAGTTAATAGTCCAAAGCAAGCCAATATAATGATCCAAGCAAATATCTTGCAAGTTGGAAAGTCTACTTTAGAAAACCCATTTGAGGTGCTAAGTGGCGGATATGGTAGTGGGTTAGAGGGTTTTGCCACTGGTGCCGCATTAGCTGGTGCAACAGGAGGATCTGGCAGATCAATGCTTGGAATAGGATTGCTTACAGGAATAGGAAATACGGTACTAGATGCTGCTGTGCAAGTGGTTAATTTCACAATGACAACTGACCTACAAATAAGTGAAAAAGCCGAAGGAAACTATGTAAGTGAGAGCAGTGATGCAAACTTAAAACAGGGGAGTAGTGGTAACAAAAAATCCACATGGAAACAAAAAACAAATTGGAAAAAATACCAAACAAGAATTATGAGCGTGGCAAAAAAGGTTAACTTGAAATTTGACGAAGCGGAGCCGAAGTTAACAGAGGGTTTAGTCAAATCAATATCAGGATTATTATAAACAAATCAAGAGGTAAAAATGAAAAAAGAATTTAAAGCAAAAAAGCTATCAGGTTCAATCAAGGTTGTAGAGGGAGATAATGGACGCACACAAATGATTGTAGACTACGGAGGAAATGAGTTGAGAAAAATATTAACAAGAGAGCCTGTGAAAATTGATGATTGTGATGCAAAACGAGCTAGAGAAGGTGAGATAGAGCAACAAATATGTATGGCATATGCATATTTATCAAATCAAGAATGTAAAAAAGCAGAAGAATGGTCGTTAAAAGCATTTGCAATAGATAAATGGAACGAAGGTAATGAGCCAGTATTAGATTTAATAGGAATATTAAAAAGTAGTGGCGAGTGTATAAATCATGATGAATTATAAAATCAAATAATAGGTAAATATGATCGTTCAAACACAAAAATATATGATAGAGCATCAAGAAAACGCCATAGTAAGTGGTATTATAACAGAAATACCACATATCGTATGTGATCAAAAAGATAGATCAGCAGGGCTTGGATGGATGCATATAAGAGAGGATAGTGGGATAGAATGCGAAATTCTCATAAGTGGAGAAAAATTATCAAAATACTGTAAGGAGCATGAGAAAGAGCTGAGTATTGGCAAAAGAGTAAAATTAAGAGGAATGTTAAGCGAGGGAGAGGTAATGGATTACATGCATTTAGATAACTATGGAGAAATCACCATTTATAAAGAAGATGAGTTTACAGAAAATAATCAATCAACAATAAAATAGGTAATATACAATGAATAAACGATTAATAAAAAAAAGAAACAATAAAGCAGCTACAACTAAGGCAATAACGATAATTGCTGCAATTATCTGTTTACAAATATTTATTAGTGATAGTGCGTATGCAGGATCAGTAGGAGATGCTGGACTTGATCCAGTAGTTGCTAAATTAACTGGATGGTTAAATGGAGCAATCGGAAAAATCATAGCAGTGACTGCATTAATATTTGCGATAGTAGGTGGAGCAATCAAATTTAATCCAGGATTAATAGCGGGTGTATTTGGGATAGGGCTTGCTGCAGGATTTGGTCCAACAGTAATAAACTCATTATTTACAGCAACAATCTAAAAAGCTCATGAACAAACATTTAGAACAATATATGTTACCTTCAAAACTTGATGCTAAAGAAAGGTGGTTATTTTGGACAATAGATGAGGGGATGGCACTTGTAGCTCCAATGATGTTTGGATTTATCTTTGGTTATTTTGCATCAGCTATTATAGGAGGGATTTTGATTTTTTTATTATGGAGAAAGTTAAAAGGAAGTAGGCATATGAATATAGCTATATACGGCACATATTGGTTTTTCCCAGAAACATTCTCAGGTCTTAAAGCTACTCCTAGTTCAGATAAGAGGATGTATTTATAATGCAAAGAATAACGCAAACAGAGATATTAATAAAAGTGACAAAGCAAAGGAATTTGCTATTTTATGCAAATGTCGTGACAATGTTTAGTATTGTGATTTTATCATGTACTTTATTGAGGCAAGATAGGGTTACGGTAATAGTGCCAGGTTATACAGGCAATCAATTTTCTGTAAGTACAAGGGGTGTTTCAAGAGAATATCTAGAGTTAGTAAGTAAAGATACAATATTCACATTACTAAATATCACGCCATATAATCATGATTATGCAAGAGAAAAAATACTAAAAATCACATCACCTGAAAAATATGGCAAAGTAAAGCAAGAAATAGAAGGGATGATTGAAGATTTAATTACAAGGCAAATTAGCTTAAGATTTGTACCTGTAAAATTAGAGTTAAACGAAGAGAAGCTAACCGCAGATATTAGTGGTTATTTAGCATCATATGTAGGGGTGAAGCAAACAGAAAATGCTTTTGTTAAATATAGACTTGGATTTGAATATCAAGGCGGAGTACTAACGCTTATTGAGTATAAGGAATTAACAAAAAATGAGATGGGGTAGAGCCATGATTAAATCACTTAATAAACCAACGAATGATGCAAAAGAAACAAGCAAGATGCCTGCAATAAAAATTATTATAATAATGCTTGTTATGTCTAATATCTTAATATCGCAAGTGGTGGAAGCTAAGCAAAGTATTAAGTTAAAGGGAGACGATGAAGTAAGTATATGGGCATCTAGTATAGAATTAAATAGAGTAAAAGCAGTAGATGACAGAATAAAATATGTTAGAGCAAATGAAGGAGAGTTAGAATTAATTTCTGATAAAGAATCAGGTGAAATTTATATAAAACCTAAATCTCTTGAAGTGACACATATTTTTATAACAACAGAGAAGGGGTATACCTATAAAATTGGCGTTAAGACAGATACAATAGCAGCGCAACAAATATTTTTAAAAAACGAAGATGCAGAGGTAAAGGAGGTAGCAAAGGCAATTACAGAGGTGTCTCCAGATAAAATTATAGCACTTGAGTTAATTAAAGCAGCAAGAAAGGGAGTTATCAAAAATGGGTATATAGAGAGCAAAGCTACAAATGTAATCAAGAAGCCTGATTTTAAATTAATAGGAGTAAAAAAATACAGAGGAGAGAAATTCATCTGTGAGAAATTTTTAATCAAAGCTCATAGGTGGATGAAAGGAAGTGTGCAAGAGGAGACTTTTTTTAATGAGGGAGTGATTGCCGTAAGCCTAGATAAATATCTTAAAGCCAAAGAAAATGGCTATGTGTATATAGTAAGGAGGGCAATATGAATATAGATTTCAAGGGAATAAACGCAAAGTTACCAGAAGTTTTTAAGAGGAAGCAAAAATTGATAGCTGTAATTGTGATTGGTGGGATGATTATTCTTGCAACAACAGCAATATTGTTAACTGATGAGAAGGATGGAAGTGATAACGACAAAATAACAAAAGCTCGCAAAGAAATAGATGTGAGTCAGCCTTTAAGAAAGGTAAGAGCTGAAGATAGATGGTTAGAGAAATCAGAGAATCAGTTAATTGAGATAAGTAAGTTATTAGAGCAATTAAGACAGGGTAATGCAGGAATTGTGAAAAAAGTGGAAGATTTAGAGGGGAATATAAACCAAAGAATAAAAGTAATAGAAGAAAAAGCAAGTCCCAAAGAAATCAGAAAACATCTAAATGATCTTAATAATGAAAAAGCAAATAATGAAAGTGCTAATTTACCTCAACCAACGGCAAATAATGTTGCATCTGAGATAGGAACAGCCTCCATGCAAAAAGAAGGCAATCCACTAGATAATGGGTATGAAGCACCAAGTAAAATCATGAGCTATGACATAGGTTTGGAAGGAGGCTTTGCGAGTAAAGTACATGGCAAGGATTTAGATGTATATTTACCAGCAGGAAGTTATGTAGATGCGATAGTGATAAAAGGAGCAGATGCATCAGTTGGAATAGAGAGTCAATCTAATCCAATACCTTTTGAATTTCGTGTCACTGGCAAAGCAGTGACGGCTTTATATAAAGGCAAGCCGCAAAAAGTGGATATAGAGGGTTGTACAGTTACAGGTTCTGCTACTGGAGATTTATCAAGTGAAAGAGGGTATATACAGTTATTAACGATGACATGTAGTAGGAGTGAGGGGAAAGTATTTGAAGTGGATGTTAAAGGATCTGTAACTAGTAAGGGAAAGACAGGTATAAGAGGGACTGTTGTTTCAAGAGAGGGAGATTTAATAACTAAAAGTTTTTTAGCGGGTTTAGTAGGGGGTATTGGCAGTGGAGTTTCAGAAAGGTTTAGCTCACCTAGTGTAATATTTAAAACAGGTGATGCGGGAAATAATAAGCAAAGTTATAAGGATATTTTTGGTAAGGGTTTTGGTAAAGGAACAGAAACTGCAAGCAATTCAGTATCAAATTATTTAATAAAAAGAGCAGAGCAATATCAACCAGTGATATCAATTGGCTCGGGCCAGGAAGTAGAATTAACATTTGAAAAAGGGGTGTATCTAGATGGAAGGCAATAAAAAACTTAGTTTTGCAAATAATATATTATGTAAATCGGTGATTAAAATAACGATTGTAATAAGTCTTTTAGTAGCTACTGGTTGCGCATCTCGCAATATAACAGGAGACTTTGATTGTCCTGCTGAAAGTGGTAAGAAATGTGAAACTATGAAAAGAGCTGATAAAAAAGCATTGGAGAAATTACAAAGTGGTAATAGAAGTCAGGTTAGCCAGAGTAGTAATAAAGAAAGCAGTAAAAAGATAATACAATCACAACAAAAAAAGAGAATAGTAAAGATAGCTCCATTTACAGATGAGAAAGGAAATTACCATGAAAAAAGCGAGGTGATTTATTATGAAGAATAAAATCTCATCTACCTTATCTCTAGCCTCTAAAAAATTCACAGAGTACAAAAATAAATTTGGAACAAATGGGATTGATTCAGATATCTTTGAAGGTGATTACGAGACGATTAAATCTGAGGAGTCAAAGTATGAGGGAAGGACAACTTTATACCCATACAGAGTATATGATGAATTAAATAATATATATATTAACAAAAGCAGTTATGGATTTATCATAGAGGTTACGCCACTTTGTGGTGCGGAGGAAAATACAGTAAAAATACTTACTTCTATGATCACAGATGGGGTGCCAGAAGGTACAACAATACAAATATTGAACTGGGCAAGTCCGAAAGTAGGAGAGCAACTTAAGATGTGGTCAGAAGAGAGATTTAAGACTGGGGGAATATATAGAAAGCTAGCAGAAAAGAGATTGGATTATTTCAGAGATTTGCAATGGAAGCCAGTTTTAAAGGGTAGTCAGTATATAATCAGAGATTTTAGAATAGTAATTGCGGTATCAAGTAAGGGAGAGATATCGGAAAAAGGGAAAGAAGAGATGAAGGCACTGAGAGTGCAATTAAAAACTACTCTTAAGGGAATATCAGTAGATTCATTAGATATGGAGCCAGAGAGCTTTCTGAGTTTTATGGGGGAGTTAGTGAATCCAAATTTCAAACAAGAAAGAGAAAAAGCAAGTTGGAATAAATATGAAACATTAGCGGCAAATTTGGTAAATCCTGGGACGACGCTTAAAGTAGAGCCTGAGCATATAGAGTATGAGGATGATGAGGGGGAGGTAGATATAACTTGTTTTTCTGTTGCAAAATTCCCAGAAGCTTGGGCTGCGTGGATGTCATCTGATTTAATAGGGTCTGCAATGGAAGATTATTTAAGAATACCATGTCCATTTTTAACGATGTTTGCATTTACATTTGGAGATGCAGATAAAGATAAGAATATGGCTGTATTAAAGTCAACAAGGTCGACACAGCAAGTAGAGCAGGGGATAGGTAAGTATATATCAGATGCAGAGCAAAAGGCAAAGGATTGGAAATTTGTAGTTGGCAAAATAGGAGAGGGTCAAAAATTAGTCAAAGCACATTATGAAATAGTACTTTACACTAAAAAAGAAAATCGAGCTGAAGCGGAGCAAGCATTAAAAAGCCTTTATAGTGCAAAAGGCTGGAGAATTGCAAAAGAAAGATATGTGCAATTGCAAACATGGTTATCATGCTTACCATTTATGCATAGTGAGGGGTTAAGTGCTGATTTAAAGAAATTTGCAAGAACTAAAACTATGTTGACATGGTCATGTGCAAATCTAGCTCCAATGCAGGGAGAATGGAAGGGAATGTCTAAGCCTTACATGATGTTATTTGGTAGGCGAGGGCAGCCGATGTTTTGGAATCCATTTGCTAATAAGGAAGGTAATTATAATGTTGCAGTATTTGGTAAGTCTGGCGGTGGCAAATCAGTATTTATGCAAGAGCTTGTTGCGTCAATCAGAGGAGCGGGAGGAAGAGTTATAATAGTTGACGATGGGTATTCTTTTAGAAATTCATGTGTATTACAGGGTGGTGCATTTGTGGAATTTGCTGGGAAGAATCCATTATGCTTAAATCCATTTTCAATATTATCCAAGGAAGCTTTTGAAAAAGACAGAGAATATAGAGCTGATGCATGTGAGCTTTTAAAAATGGTGATAGGGAGGATGGCAAAAAGTGTGACGAGACCAGATGATATGGAGAGCACGTATATACAAGAAGCAGTACACAAGGTATTTCGAGAAAAAGGGACGAGTGCAAGTATTAGAGATGTAGCAAATGCGATAGGAGAGATAGATGATAAAAGAGCTAAGGATTTATCAAGGATGCTATTCCCATATGTAGATGGGGCTTATAAGGAGTATTTTGAAGGAGAAAACAATATACCGCTTGATAACCCACTAATCGCTTTTGAATTATCAGCGATAAAGAGCCACAAAGATTTACTGTCGATAGTACTCATGATCTTGATGTTTTTAGTGACAGAGAAAATGTACAGAGGTAATAGGAAGATTAATATCTCACTTGTTATAGATGAAAGTTGGAGCATGCTAAAAGGAGAGGGGAGTGGAGAATTCATAGAAGGTATTGCAAGAAGAGCAAGGAAATATGAAGGTAATATAATATCAGGAACACAAAGTTTAAATGATTATTATAAGACCGAAGCATCCAAAGCGACGATAGAAAACACGGATTGGCTATGTATTTTACCACATAAAACAGAGTCGATAGCGGAGCTTAAAAAAACTGAGAAAATAATGATGGACAAAGGTGGTGTGATGGAAATGGCAATAAAATCACTCAAGAAGATAGATAATGAATATGGAGAGGTGATGATTTATGGGCCTAATGGTTGGAGTATAGGAAGGCTACTATTAGATCCCTATTCTTTAGCACTTTATACATCTAAAGGAACTGAATATGAAAAGATAGAGGCAGCAGTGAAAAGAGGTATGGAGTTAGAAGAGGCAATAGAAATAGTAGCAAATGACATAAGAGAATCAAAAAGGTAGAGGGAAAAATGAAATTACAAGAATATTTAAAAACAAAGAAAAATTTTAGTACAGAATTGGTTGAGATTTTTAAAACATTTATTAGTTACAAAGATCATGATCTAACTGAAGAAGGAGAAGATAGGGTAGAATATATAATCAAGAAGTTAGGAATTAATGAGAAAGAAAGCGGTATAATTGAGCAATTAGAGTATTTTTTAGGATTTAAGCTAGATATTTCTGCAGGTGTAAGTGACAAGGAGTTATTTACAAAAATTAAGCAGATTGAGGGATTTAAAAGCAATTTCTTCAAAGAAGGTGGCATTGAAATAAGTGAGCAAATAAAGAGTGTGGATAAATATTTGAAATATTTCGAATATGATGATTTAAGTGAGATTGATAATAAGGCGATAGCAAAGCTTAATAATATCAAAGAATTTTGGGATGACAGCAATAATGCAAATGAAGGAGAAAATAACTCTTCAAGTGATTATTCTGCAGCAAGTTATCAAGTATTAAAATATTTTAAAAAGCTTGGTGCAGTTGAAGAAGTTGAGATTATTAAATTCAAAGAAATTATATACACTTTAGGAATCACATCAAAAGAGGTGCAAGATGAAAATATTGCAAAAAAATTAAATCTTTTATTGGAAGGATTTGGAATAAATAAAGCGGGAGATTTTAGCAGTGAGAATTTAGATAAAATAAGGATATTGAAGGAAGAATTAAACATAAGAGTTAGGGAGGATTTAAAGTTAGAAATAAAAGAAAAAATAAATATTATTGAGGAATTTAAATTAGTAGATGCGGGTTACGAAGAAATAAGAGTAGTTACAGGATTTTTAGGAAGGCTTGGAAAAAAAATATCAAATATTGAAGAAGGGGTAGGTCCAGATATTGAAAATTACAAATTAGCAATTGATAAATTAGGCATTAGAAATGTGCCAATAAGTGAGATAGACAATGTGATTGCTAATTTGGGGATATTAGGCACTAGTCTTGCTAATATTATTCAATTCCCAAGTAGCTTTGATACAATAAAAGAAGCTACAAATTTACTTACAGGAGAGGAATTTAATAAACTTAAAAGCCAAGCTATTTGGAATATTGTTGAAGTTTTAAAAATATTTTTAGGTGTTAATTGTGCTGAAATCAAAGGTGAAGATTTAATTCAAATCACTAAACTTGCAAAAGTATTTAAGAATTTAAATATAAAAGTAGAAGAACTGCCATATGGCAATAGTATGCGCTTTAAAGAGGCGTTAAAAAGGTTAGATGTCACATTAGATACGCCAGAGGGGAATGTGAGTGAAGTGCAGAAAATATTTGCAATACTAGATATTAAAGCGGGAGAATTGAATGAAAATACAGTAAGTAATTTTATTGCACTAAATCATGAATTTACAGAAATCATCCCTAAAGAGTCAAGACTAGTGGAGCCAGTATATAAAGGTAAAATACTACAAGAAAAAGATGCAAGGATAATCAAGGAAATTGGAAATGCATTTTTATACCAGAGAGTGGGTGAAATAAACACGCAAGAAATTAGTAAAATAAAAGAATTTTTAAAATTAGCAAATGTATTAGATTTAAAGTCTGTGAATCAAAGTGAAATTGAAAAGTTAGGAATAATAATATCTGAGCTTGGTATCAATATTAGAAATATAGCGCAAAAACAGATAGAAAAT
>JAQCBG010000014.1 GCA_027621485.1 Pseudomonadota bacterium | reverse complement strand
TTTTGACTCTATATGCATTAATTTTGAACTTTTCACAGAATGAATGCGCGCATTCTCATTAGATGGAAATGTTACAAAACTTATTTCCCAAAGCTTTAATTCATATATATGCTTTATATTATCTTTATAATATTCTTTTATAATTTGATAGCCAATACTCATGTGCTTAATTATGTTATTTTTTACAAGCATATAAACCTCTAGTCCCTTTGGTATTTCAAGCGAGATTAAGCCACTTATATAAAGCCCATGTTCGTCTTCTTTTAAGCTTGTTATAACCCCAACTGGGTTATTGCTTTTATGCTGCCAAAGTAGCCTTATAGAAGATGGATCTAGTACATTCTTAAATGCACCTTGTACAACAACTTCATTATCATGATCTATTGTATTAAATACACTTGCATATCCAGAAAATTCACCAACATTTTTTGGACTTTCTTTTGTATTTATATTAAAATTTGCAATTTTTGATAGCATATTTCATTTTATATTCATTACTTATTACACATCAGCTAACTTTTTTTGTGATTCAGAAAAATGCAGAAATCTAATTCTTACTGGCTCTTAAAATCAGAACCTAATTCTTATTCATGGCATCAGATGCTACATGATAAAAAAACAGTTTGGGATGGAGTCAGAAATTATCAAGCTCGCAATCATTTAAAAGCAATGAAATATCAAGATTTATGCTTTTTTTATCATTCTGGTAAAAAATCAGAAATTATGGGCATTGTATCTGTCGCATCAGAACATTATCAAGATCCTGATCATCCAAAATTTGTACGAATAAACGTAGAGATAAAGCAAGCATTGCAAAATCCAGTCAGTCTTAAAACAATTAAAAGTTATGCAGAATTTTATGACACAGAACTTATCAAGCAACCAAGACTTTCAGTTATCAAGTTAAGTAGCGCACAATTTGAAAAAATAATCCAACTATCAAAGCACAGGAAGGCATGAGTTAGGAAATTTATAGAGTTTTATAGATTTACTTAAAAAAACTTAATATTATTTTATGCGCCATGAAATGTAAGAAATTGCATCTCAGCAAAGCCAACTTACAAATATGTTAATATTTTATATGCAAGTTGGCTTTAATTATTATATTCTGAATTAAGCAGCAATAGCATTAATGTAGAATACATGATCTTCTACTGGCACTTCATGCTCAAGATCCCAAACAATATTACCAGTGATTTCATCAGGCACAGAATATTTTTCATATAATATACGATTTATAGATTTTGTCACTTTATAAGGTCCGTTTTCTGGAGAGAGATTCTCTATATAAAGTCCGTAACCAGCTCCCGAATCATCAAAAATTACAGTACCATTTGGAACACTTAATTCAAAATTATCTTGCAAAGTTAATGATACAGACTCAGGATTAGAAGATTTATTACTCAATATACCTTCATTTTTAAAATAAGAGATGCTTTTACTCTCAAAACCCTTTCCCATATCATCTCTTTTCCAATAAATATCTAGCATTTTTGGGGAAATTGAAACCGGAACCTCTACTTCATTTTTATCGTGTATTGAATATCTTCTATACTCTACAAGATTTGCAAAAGCTGTACCTCTACTTATTGCTAACTCATCTACAATTTCTCCTTTATATAGATCTATTGCTGGCGCAGATACATCATCTTGATCTTGAGTCCAGGCATTTATACGTGCTGTAAGTGTTACATTCGCCCCTTCACAAGGATCATAATCCCTAGAATTATTTATTTTATTTTTTGCGCAGTTATTTAAACATGAATATGCACGATAATTTACAGAACTTGATAACTTCATAACTCAATAAACCTTTTTAAAATATAATACAAATATACTACAATTTATTGTACAATAAACACTTATTTTGTGCAACTTTTTATTACTCAATGCTCGAATTTATAAATTGATTCTCTGCAGAAAATAATAAAAAAGAAAAATAAAAAATAATAACGTAGAAACACGAATTTGTTGGCGGAAGGAAAGGGATTCGAACCCTTGTTATTTATTCAATAAACACGCTTTCCAAGCGTGCGCCTTAAACCACTCGGCCATCCTTCCTTATTCGTAATATTTATTTTAAATAAAGATCGATAATTTGATCAAGTATTAGCATTGCATCTTCAAGTTTACGTTGAAAAATGTTTCTGCCAATTATAGAGCCATTACCACCACCCTTTTTAATAGCAATAATTTCATTTAGCAACGCATCTTTTGCTTTATTTGGGCCGCCAGAAAATAAAACAATTCTTTTTGAACAAAAAGCAGATTGCATGATATGAGCAATCATCTCATCAAGAGATGATATATTTATATGATTTGCATATACATCTTTTGAAGTATCAAGAGCTAAAGAATTAGAAGGAAGTTTAACTTTTATTATATTTGCCCCAAGTAAAGCTGCTATATGAGTTGCATACGCAATAACATCTAATGCAATATCAGTAGCCTTACTCATGCAAGAGCTTCTTGGGTAAGACCATATAATAGTTGCAAGGCCAAGGCTTTTTGCCTCTTGAATGATATCTTTAGCAGATTCAAACATATCATCTGCATTTAAAGAGCCAGGATATATTGTAATACCAATTGCAGAACATCCAAGACGAAGAGCATCATAAACACTTGATGTCATTGCCTGAGATGGCTCTTTCTTATCAAACGATAAAGAATTACCATTATTCATTTTTAAAATCATTGGTATTTTACCTGCATAATCTCTTGCAACGCACTCAATCATACCAAGTGGCGCTGCGTATGCGCTGAGGCCGGCATCTACTGCAAGTTTTATATGATATTCTGGATCATATGCATTTTTATTGATGGCAAAACTACGATCAGGCCCATGTTCAAAGCCCTGATCTACTGGTAAAATAATCACTTTACCAGTACCTCCAAGACGCCCTGAGTAAAGTATTTTGCGCAAATTAGATACAACACCTGGATTCTCTGCAGTATAGCAAGATATTATATCTTCTACTTGCTTTGTATATTTAAAACTATAACTTATAGAATTCATCATTACATAATTATACAATCGATATATCGATAGCAATCACACTTAAAAAATTTAAAAGAAATTTCACAATACAATAACAGTATCTTTCTAAAAAGAAATCAATTTACTCTATTTATATCGTGAATTAGCTTCTATATTATGAGATAATGCATCTTCCCATCTATCTCCATTTCCAAGTAACTTTTGCTTATCATAAAACAACTCAAGCCTGCTCTCCTTTGCATATTCAAAATTTGGACCTTCAACTATAGCATCTACAGGACAAGCTTCTTGGCAATATCCACAATATATGCATTTAGTCATATCTATATCATATTTAGAAGTACGTCTCATTTTTTTCGAATCCACTCCCGCTTCTATGGTAATTGCGCCAGCAGGGCATATTGCTTCGCAAAGCTTGCAAGCTATGCAACGCTCCTGCCCATCATCATATCTGCGTAAAGAATGCTCTCCCCTGAATCTTGTACTCAAATAACCTTTTTCATATGGATAATCTAGCGTCGCGCGCTTTTTAAACATATAAGTAAAAGTAATGTATAATCCCTTAAGAATCTCTATTAAAAATAAAGATTTCAAAAAAAATAGAGCAGACTTAAACATATTCATCTCTTTTTAAAATGTTGGCAAAGTGATTTTTAATCTCATTAGATTTGAGATTTTTTTTGCGCTTTTATATTTTTTACATCTTGTACATCTTCTTTAAATATACTATTTGCAGCACCCTCTAAATCCTCAAATTGATCATTATGAATGGACCATATCATTCCGAAAGCAATAAGCAGAACTACAAGAAATGCTATAGGAATTAAATAAATTAAAGCATACATTAAATTTTAGAAAATTATACAATGTATGCTAACATCTTCTAATCTCTTGCGCAATATTATCTAAGATGCCATTTACAAAAGAAGCCTCCCCTTTATGATTTAAAAACTTACTAATTTCTACATATTCGTTAATGATAACTGGAGTATCTATATACTTTGTATAAAGCAATTCAAAAACTCCGACATGTAAAATAGCACTTACAACAAACGGAATTCTCTCTATACTCCAATTGCTTGCGATATACTTTGTAATAAAAGCTCTTACTTCTTGCGCCCGCTCATCTAGCATACTATGAGATAAATGCCTCGCATATTCTACGTCAAATAAACCAGATGCAAACTTACTACAAAACACATCAAAAGAATTTGCAAGCTCGATATCATTATTATAAAAATTTATAACCTTGGACTGCGCAGTCAAATTACAATAAATATACTGCACAATCAGTATCCGAGCTTTGCGCTTCGATACACTAAAATTCTCTTTCAAATTATAACTCCATATTAATTTTTATAATGAGAAAATGATTCGCAACTTGCGCTCTGTATTCGCTCTTTCACTTTAAGCAATTGCATGCAAGAAATTACAGCACGTCTCCCATATTCTTTTGAAATTTTTATACCTTCATCTTCATTTTTTACTAACAACACACCAAGTCCTATAGGTATGGAATAATGAGCAGAGATATCGCTAATATTTCTTATTACTTCTGCAAAAAGCCTATCAGCAGCATTATCTAATGACTCAACCAATGCACCAAGAACAACAATAGCACAGTACTCTAACGCCTCAGCACCAAGGCCAACAGCACAAGCAATATCAAAAACCTCTTGCACAGAAATTCTTTCATATTCTTTAAAGTGCAAATTGAGTACCTCTTCTGCGCCCAAAAATGCATTATTTGCTATTGTAGGATGAGCTATAGATTCTACAATCAAAATCTTAGCTTTTGATATTAACATAAGTAAAATGTTGATCAGTTAGTCATTGGTACGGATGGTGGGACTTGAACCCACAAGCCTCGCGGCACTAGATCCTAAATCTAGCGCGTCTGCCAATTCCGCCACATCCGCTTCTTAAATCCTTTATGACTCATATTCATAAGACATCCAAGAAAATAAATTGATAGCAGATAAGAGCACATAGTGCAAATTTATTTGCACATAAAATACTTATATCGTATAAATTCTCTTTCAATAAAAGCTTTTCAGTGAAAAATTTTCAGTGCAGCAATGACATATGTAGTAAATGAGAAATGTATAAAATGTAAATATACAGATTGCGTAGAAGTATGCCCTGTAGATTGCTTTAAAGAAGGTCCAAATATGCTCATTATTGATCCTGAAGAATGCATAGATTGCGGAGTATGCGAGCCTGAATGCCCAATAGGCGCAATTGAAGCTGACTCTGCAAGTGATATTAAATGGATAGAGTTAAATAAAGAGTATTCAAAAAAGTGGCCAAGTATTATGGAGAAAAAAAATCCTATGCCAAAAGCAAAAGAATACGAAGATGAAGAAAAGAAATTCGATAAATATTTTAAAGAATAACAAAGGCAACGTTGCACAATAAAGATATATCTTTAAAAGATCAAACATCTATTGTAAATAAATTTACAGAGATAATTTGCGCATATAATATAAACGGCGAACAAAAAATAGCTCTAGCAATCTCAGGTGGATCAGATAGCATGTGCCTTGCGCTACTTTGCACATTATCTATCGCTTCTGCAAAGTTACCCTGCGAGATTATAGGTCTTATAGTAGATCATGGAATCAGAAGCAATTCAAAGCATGAAGCAATAAAAACTCAATTAACACTTCAGAAGTATAGCATTAAATCTAAAATTCTTACTTGTGTAAATTTACAAAGTACAATGAGTAATATGCATCATCATGCTAGAATTGCTCGATATGAACTCATGCTAGAATACTGCAAAAAAAAAGATATTAAATTCTTGTTTACAGGTCATCACATGAATGATCAAGCAGAGACTATACTGATGAATATTGCAAGAGGCAGTGGATTAGATGGTATATGCGGCATTAACCAAGCAATTAATATGATGGGCGTAAATGTTATCAGGCCAATGCTTTTTTTACAAAAAAGTCACATCATTTCTATCTTGCAAAATAAAGGGTGGGGCTGGGTTGATGATGAATCAAATTACAATTTAAAATTTAAAAGATCAAGATTTAGACAATTAATAAACGCACAAAGCGAAATTCCAGTAGAACGCATCAATCTTCTTGCAAAAAATGCAAATCGCACACGTTCATTTTTAATTCAGCACGTAAAAGAAATTTTTCATTCTATTTGCCACATTTCAGAATTTGGCTATTTAACAGTAAAAAGTAAAGCATTTTATAATCTGCATGAAGAAATGCAAACTAGACTCCTAGATTTTATATTACAAATACTTGGAAAATCAAGCTATCAAATCAGAATGCGCAATTTACAAACCATACTGAGTAATTTAATTCAAAATAAAATATCAACATTTGCTGGATATATAGCAAAACCTAATGATAATCTTATTGTATTTTATAGAGAGATAGCTCTTATAAGAACAATCCCTATAACATCTAAAGAAATCAAGAAATATATATGGGATAATAGATTTATTATTACTTTTAAAGATTGTCATGAGGTAAATCTAGAAATTGCGCCCGTAGCAAATGTATCAAATTTAAATAAGATATTTCCAAACTTTGCTACTGCAGAAAAAAAAGCAATGCTCAGTGCACCTGCATTGTACAAAAATAAAACACCAATCTCTATAATTTCTTCTTTAGAATATCAGGATAATTATCATGAATTTTCTGTCACTTCGCTTTTAAAAGAAAGATTAATGAATCAGCATTCTACATATGAAATTCAATAAAGACTTATAGATTAAAGAATAGCGCTAGAGCGTCATATAATTTATCGAACTAGGTTATTTTATCTTTAATGCATTTTTTTATATTAGCTCAGAATTTAAGTTGCGCTTTAAGTAGAAATTTATACAGAACTTGAAATAGACTTTTTAAAACAAGATAAAGTAATAATTTCTATAGTAAGCTTTAATTTATTATCTTTGCTATGCATTTTACTATAGTGATCGTTAGCCTTTTTAAATAAATTTTTATTTGGCAATGTACTTTGTTTATTGAGCATATAATTACTCGCGCCAAATGCCCTAATATCCGAGACGATATCATAAATACTATTATATCTTACATCCAATACATTAGAATGCACGACAATATCTTTAAATCCAGTTCTTTTGGCTAAAAGCACAATATCAGATGCTCTAATCATAGGAGCAACCCTTAAAAAAACTCCACCATATATCTCTTGATCTGCTAGTGCAAATGCATCTCTAAGCTCATAAAGAGATCTTCCGCCAACAAGAGTTGCTGTAAAAAAGCCATCATTTTTTATAACAGAGGCATAATATGCCAATACTCTTTCTGGTGTATTAGAAAATTGTAAAATCAAATTTGATATAGCAATATCAAAAAGTGCATCATCACTTACGATACAATTCTTTAAATCTTCTTGATTCATCACTTGAGAATCTGCATGAAATCTACCCTCATGAATAACATCTATAGGTAATGCGGAAGAATTAATTGCTTTTAACGCATCGTATATTAAATTACTTTGATATCCATATACTACAGATGATTTGTAAGAAGATACATTAGTAGATATACGAAAAAGAGACTCCGAGATGAGAGAGGCGCCTTCTATAATTATGTCTTGTACTTTTAGAGTATTGATGTTTTGAAGGCTACAAAATTGCGCATACTCATCAAATAACATTACACAAACAGATAAATAACATTACACAAACAGATAAATAACAAAGGCATATATCACTTAATCTTTTGCATGCAATAAAAATCTATCAATACAGATTGCATCTTTAAGTCTATTATATTTGCAAATTTTCCATTTGGTTTGTACCATTCCATCATATCGTGCTCATCAGAGATCTTTGCGTTACTTATGTCATTTGTCTTTACAAAAAAATGCCATTGTCTAAATAAAGTAGAATCGCATAAATAATCAAAGTAATTCACATAAGATTTAACTTCAAGCATCTCAAGATCAGATTCTTCTTTTATCTCTCTCTTTAGCGCCTCTTCTATATTCTCTTCTTTTTCTATGCCGCCAGATGGCATTTCCCAAAGACCACCCATAAAATCATCTATTTTTCTTCTCAATACCATTAATTCATTATCTGCATTTAGTATAAATGCTCCAACTGAGTAATTATGTATACCTTCTTGTTTTGCGCTTTTAATTAGATACGTATAATCTATTTCATTTAAATGCATATCTTTATCTTAATGTTTTTTATATATACTAAGAAAATTATCTCAAGCATACAAGATGTAATATAAGAATATGCATTATGATTTAAATAAGCCCTTCTATAAATTCATATAAAGTAAGGACTCATAATACACTCACTTGCTCAAAAATGCATATTCTTAACAATTAAGATTTAATAAGAAAATAAAATAATCACAATATCAAGAAACTTAAATAGAATTATATACAACACTCATAATGGAGCCACTCATATAATTACAAATTGCCCCAGCTAATATAGCTTTCATAGCAAGTTGTATAATCTCCCTAGAGCGATTTGGCGCAAGTGACTTATAAATCGCCATAATAATGCCTATTGTACTAATGTTTGCAAAGCCGCAGCCCGCATACGTTAAAATTATACGAGAACGCTCACTTAAAGCATCCGCAACTTTTGCTAAGCTTTCATATCCAACTATTTCATTAAAGATAAATTTTGTCGCAAGAACCATACCAGCTGGCTCTGCCTCAGTCCATGGCACACCTATTAACCAAGCAATTGGGGAGGCTAGAGTCCCAAATATTTTCTCTACAGAAAGCGGCATACCCATAACTATAATATGACCTAATATCACATTACAAAGATGAATCAATGCAACAAAACCAACCAATACAAGTATTAAATTTATAACAATCTTACCTCCGTCAGCTAAACCATCATATATAACGGATATTAAAGTTGCATCTTTCTTTTCATCTATTATTTTCCCATCTGTCAAAACAGCATTTGAAGCTTCCGGAACAATTATAGCTGATATTGCAAATACACTTGGCATTACAACAACAATAGATGACAAAATATGAACAACTGGATTTGGTATTACTCCTGATAAAAGATTTTTATAAATAGGCACCATGGAGCATGCAATTCCCGCAGCACCACAAGTCATCAAAGTAAATAACTCATTTCGAGATAACCTATTCAAATAGCTTTTCATAAATATTATAGACTCCAGTCCAAAAAACATGTTGAGTGATGTACCAAGTCCTACAACTCCACCAACACCAAATAATTTATGAAAAAGTAGTGAAAAAGATTTTGCAATAAAAGGTAAAATGCGAAAATGCATTAATATACCACTTATTGCTGAGATGATAATAATCACAGGAAACGCATGCAAGCCCAGTATGAATCCAGCAGGGCCAGCAGGATCAGATAAAGATCCAAAGCAAAATTTCATTCCTTCGCTAGCTGAATTAGCAATTGCATCAAGGCCTTTGTTAATAAATAAAAAGGCATCAAACACAAAAGAGATTTTCGTAACAAATATAGCAAATATAAATTGATAAAAAACATATTTAGCAATGGAATTCCATTTTACTTTACTTTTGTCCTCACTCATTAA
>JAQCBG010000013.1 GCA_027621485.1 Pseudomonadota bacterium | reverse complement strand
TTTATAAAATAAAACTAGATTCTCTGCCTGTTAATAATTTTTTAATATTACTTATATGCTTTAAAGTAATTACACACACGCATACAACCGGTATAATTATAGAGACTGCATCATAAGAAGCACTTTGAATGAAAATTATATGTATTACGCACGAGCTAATAGTAGATATAACAGATGCAATGGATGCAATTTTTTTTATATAAAAAACTATGATCCATGTAAGAATCCCAAATAAAAAAGAAAAAATATCAAATACAAGAAGGCATCCAAAAAAAGTAGATACGCCTTTACCACCTTTAAATCTTAACCAAATAGGAAAAGTATGACCAATTATTGCAAATAACATAAACAAAGAACATAAAGGCGCATTTGTAAACTCATAAGGTTGCGCCTCTATGTTAATAATCTTCAAAATACACTCTGCATGTTTTCCAAATATGACTGCAAGCGAACCTTTCCCCGCATCTAATAGAAAAGTTAATGCTCCAATAAATCTACCTCCAGAGCGCGTCATATTTGTAGCTCCTATGTTACCAGACCCAATATTTCTTGGGTCTTGAATCTTAAAAAGATGAGCGATAATAAGTCCAAATGGTATAGAGCCAAGTAAATAGCAAATTATCAAAATAAATATAAAAATGCCGTTCATTTTTTATTACTACAATGTATTATTATAATTCTATTATTATAATTCAATTTAAGATTGAAGTTTATATATCAAGCATCTTCCTCCATTCATTTTCAAATAAGATATTGATTTTATAATCTTTTGCTTTTTGAAGCTTACTTCCAGGACTTTCTCCGCAAATTAAAAAATCTAATTTTGCAGAAACAGAGCGTGCAATTATACCGCCATGCTCTCTAATCAAGGCCTCTGCAGCAGAGCGCTTCATGCTTTTTAATACTCCAGTCAAGATGAATGTTTTTCCACTTAATTTCTCTGTAATTTTATTTTCATTGCGCCTTTCTTCGGTAATTTCAACGTACTCAATTAATCTATAAAAATATGCACTTGAGTTTGCAAAAAATTCTACAAATGCACGAGCTGAAATTTCACCCACTCCATCAATACGCCCTAGAACATTGATACCATTTTCAAAATCTGATATGCAATACTTCTCTATAAAATTCTTCATAGATTCTATAGATCCAAAGTAATCTGCAAGAATCTGTGCGGTAATAATACCAACATATCTAATTCCAAGAGAATATATAAATCTTTGCAAACTTACTTTTCTAGCTGTTATTATTGCCGATCGAAGATTATTTGCAGATTTCTCTCCAAAACCCTCTAGATTTTGGATTTTTATCATTAAAGATTTATTATCAGGAATCTTTAATATATCAACTGCATCTTGAATTATCTCAAAATTTAAAAACTGCTCAATATGCTTTGCGCCAAAACCAATAATATTAAATGCTTTTTTAGATATGAAATACTTCATATATTCAATCTTTTGAGCCCTGCAAGATTGATGATTGATGCATCTTATTACAACGCCATCTAAATCTCTTACAAGATGCGAATTACATGATGGACAAGTTTTTGGAAATACAAAACAAGGCGCTTCATCTTTGTTTTGCGTAGAATTCAAAGTGGATGATGGATTTTCAGATAAAATAATTTGAGGAATTACATCGCCTGCCCTCTTTACAGTTACAATACTACCAATAAATATGCCTTTTCTTTTTATTTCATCGCTATTATGTATACTTGCTTTACTAACTAAAACCCCGCCTATATTAATTGGCTTAAAATGCACAACAGGAGTAATTGCGCCAGTTCTACCAACTTGAACGGTGATATTCTCAACGCATGTTTTTGCAATTTCCGGAGGAAATTTATGAGCAATCGCCCATCTTGGAGCTTTACTATTTGCGCCCATTATTTCTTGGTGAGAAATACTATTCACTTTGTATACAAGTCCATCTATGTCATAGGGAAGCTTTGCTCTTTCATTAAACATTTCTGTATAATATTCATGCAGATCTTTTTCTGTATTAATCTCTCTTATATGTTTATTAATTATAAAGCCAATATCTTGAAGTAAATTCAAAAAACTGACTTGCGTTTTACTTTTATCCTCTGGTAATTCAAGCCCACCCCATATAAAATATTTTAACTTGCGCGCTCTAGTAATTTCTGGATCAATTTGCCTTAAAGAGCCAGCAGCAGCATTTCTAGGGTTTGCAAATAAAGATTCATTAAGCTTTGCGCGCTCATCATTTATCAGTATAAAATCTTCTTTACTCATATAAACCTCTCCCCTTACCTCTACTTGACCTTTATATGCAATCTCTATAGGAAAATCTTTAATAGTAGAGATATTAGATTTTATATCCTCTCCTAAAATCCCATCGCCTCTTGTTGCAGCCTGCTTTAATTTTCCATTTTCATAGAATGCAGAAAATGAAATGCCATCTATTTTTGGTTCACAGCAAAAGTTTGGAAATTCATCTAGCTTTGTATATTTATTAATTCTTTTAACAAAATCCAAAACATCACTCCATGAAAAAGCATTACTCAAAGAAAGCATTGGCTTTTTATGAGAAATTTTATTGAATCTTGAATCTGGCTCAGCACCAACCACATCCAATGCATTAACAGAGCCTTGTAATACATTCTTAGAAATCTCTGGATGAAGCTTGATCAAATCCTTTAACTCCTCTATGAGTGCGTCATAATCCGCATCTGTTAGAACTGGAGCATTATCATTATAATAAAGCTTGTTATGCTTTGCTATCTCATCTTGCAGTTTCTTGATTTTAGTTGCAATTTTTAGATTATACATACTAATTATTGTCTCCTAGAACTTGCTTTATAAATTCAATAACTAAACGCCTTGCTTTATCTAATTTATCAGAGGTAATTCCGCCTATTTGTGATATTTTTTTATTACCGCCTCCATCTGCATTCAAGACGCTCTTTATATTATCTGTAAGAGCGCTTGCTGCAAATTCATCTATTCCGCTACTCACTATAATGGAAAGTTTATCTTTATCTACAGCATACACTAAACAAATGTGACAATTATGATTTTTCTGAATGATGGATGTTAAGTCTCTCGCTTCTTTTATAGATAACTCAGTAGATGTTACTGACGCAACGCTCCGCCCTAAAATTTCACTTACTACCACCTTACTAGATATTAATAGAAGTTTCTGAGACAATGCTTTTTTTTCTAATTCTCTGTTTGTATTTTGTAAATTAATAATTTTATCTACTAAATTTTCCTGATTACACTTCAGCAACTCTGAAATTACTTGAATAGTAGAATACTGCATACTAAGGAATGATATGCATTTTTTTCCAGTTACTGCTTCTATCCTTCTGATTCCAGCAGCAACAGCAGACTGATTAATAATTTTGAATGCACCAATGCTTGCGGTATTTTTAACGTGAGTTCCACCGCATAGCTCAATAGATTTGCCAATAGATACAACTCTGACATTGTCTTTATATGACTCTCCAAAAAGAGCCATTGCGCCCTTTTGCATTGCTTCTGCTTTACTGCAATTTTGAATTACAGAAGCTTCTCCGGCAAAAATATTGTCATTAACAGTATTCTCAATGCTCTCTATCTCATTTAACTTTAAAGCAGAATGATGAGAAAAATCAAAACGCAGTCTATTTTGATCCACTATAGAGCCTTTTTGCGTAACATGATCTCCAAGATGCAGTCTAAGAGACATATGCAAAAGATGGGTTGCAGAGTGGTTGATTGTAATTTGAAATCGCCTTTCTGAATCGATCTGTAATTTTACAATTTGTTCGCGCTCTATATTTGCATTTAAATTCGCAAAATGTACAAAAAAATCAAGCTTTTTTTGTACATCATATATAGCGCCAATACCCTCAATAACTCCAGTATCTGAAACTTGACCTCCGGATTCTGCATAAAAAGGCGTTTTATCAAAAATTATACAAACGCTCTCCCCTTCTTTTGCGCTCTCTATTTCAAATCCATCTACACTTGTAATTGCAAGTACTTTAGCATTGCATTGCTCTTTGTCATAACCCACAAACTCTGTTGATATAACAGATTTTTGCGATAAATTTTTCCATAATTGATCGCCAGAGCCTTCGTATATAAAATTTGGCCTTGCATTTTTTGCATGTACTTTTTGTTTTTGCATCTCTTTTTCAAAGCCTTCCTCATCCACCAATATATTTTTTGAGCGCAATATATCTTTTGTGAGATCTAATGGAAAACCATAAGTATCATACAGCATAAATGCTACATCTCCAGAGAGTGTATCTCCTGCAAACAAATTTACTTCATGCTCTTTTAAAATTTTAATTCCTTTATCTAAGATTCCATTAAATTTTTCCTCCTCAAGTTTAAGCGTTTCTTTAATCAAGGCAGATGCATTTTTAATTTCCAAATATACATCTTGAAATTGCCCCAATACATTATCTGCAAATTTATATAATATAGGCTTTATCACATCATAACCACTTTCTTTTCGTATAGCATTACTGTGACGCAAAGCTCTTCTTATGATTCTTCTAAGTATGTAGCCTCTACCTTCATTTCCTGGCATAACACCATCTGCAATAAGATGACAAATTGCTCTCATATGATCTGCGATCACTTTATATGATGCATGCCCGCCTTTTGCTCCGCATAAATTTTTAATTTGATTTATTAAAAATTTAAAATCACTAATTTCATAATTATCCGCAACACCTTGAAGCACTGCAGCTATTCGCTCAATACCCATTCCAGTATCAATTGCCGTTTTGTTTAATGATATATTTCTCCCATCTTGCAATTTATTATATTGCATGAAGACTATATTCCATATTTCAGTATATCTATCTCCATCTGCATCTTTTGTGCCTGGAAGGCCACCTTGATATGCATTACCGTGATCAAAAAATATTTCTGTGCAAGGGCCACATGGACCAGTCTCACCCATAGACCAAAAATTATCATTACTTGAAATCCTAATAATCTTGTTATTGGAAAAACCAGTAATTTTTTTCCATATGGTAAATGCCTCATCATCTTCGTGAAACACAGTAATGTACAACTTTGCAGCATCTATTAGCAGCTCTTTTGTTAAATAATTCCAAGCAAGCTCTATTGCGCGCTCTTTAAAATAAACGCCGTTAAATGCAAAATTTCCCAGCATTTCAAAAAATGTGTGATGCCTTTTTGTATAACCTACATTCTCAAGATCATTGTGCTTACCTCCTGCTCTTATACATTTTTGACTTGTTGCTATACTTGTATCTTTTGCGCATTGCGAATCTAAAAACCATTCTTTAAATTGAACCATTCCAGCGTTTACAAAATAAAGCGTTGGGTCATCTTTTGGTATTAAAGAGCTTGATTCATAAATTGCGTGATCATTTTTTTTAAAATACTCTAAGAAGGATTTTCTAATCTTATTTAGTTCCATAAATACTCTATTCTTCAATCTCAGTTAATAATAAAATATTTCATTAATGCAATAAAATACCATCTAATCAATACAGCAAAAATTATCAAAAAATCACTATTGAAAGAAATATATACTCCTGCTTCTTGCTTTTAATTTATTTTTTCAACAGACTTTACAAATAAAAAGCATTTTGTATATAATTATGTTGACCAGTGTTGACTCTTTTTGTATGTATCAATCTGTATAATTTTTTTTGATGAGTGCTGTTATCATGTTCGAAACAACCTATATACAATTATTGCATTATTTGCCAGCTGCTTTTATTGCATCTTTTTGGTTATGTGCCCTTACCTTTAAGATTTTCCTCCGAAAAAATGCTTTAATGAAATTACTTCCTGTTTTTTCACTTGCTTTTTGTTCGGTCGGTATTCTTGCTGGATTCCTTCTGCATAAAAATACCCAGATTGATATTTTTGATCCTTGTGTTTTTTATTCCGTAATTCTGACTGTGGTGTCTTTTGTTACAAGCAAAATAAGCATCACTGCTGATAAGTCAAAAATTGAAAAGACATCTTGCTAGAAATATCTTCTGAGATTTCTATTTTTTCATTTACATATAAACTATACATCAAATAAAGGTCTTCTTTTGAATTTTTCTTTTCAATGAAGACCTCGATGTTTTTTTGGATCCCCTTTTAATTGCGTTATAAAGGCTGTGCCAATAGATATTCAAGGAAGTTTTTATGCAAAAATATTTGATAAGGCGATATCCTTACTAAAGGATCAGGGTAACTATAGATATTTTAATCAGCTAACGCATTATCCCAGCTTTCTACCAGTAGCGCATAACTCAGCTCTGGGACGCGATGTTGTTATTTGGTGTAGCAACGATTATTTGCGAATGAGCAAACATCCAACGGTAATTAATGCAATGATTAATTGCGTTAAAAGATATGGAGTAGGTAGTGGCGGCACACGAAATATTTCTGGCACAAATGACATCGTTACAGCACTTGAAAAAAGAGTTGCGACGCTACACGAGAAAGAATCTGCTTTAATTTTCACATCTGGATATGTTGCAAATCAAGGCGCCCTTGCTGCACTAGGTAAAATTATGCCAAATTGCATTGTATTTTCAGATAGCAACAATCACGCATCTATTATTAATGGAATAAAAGAAAGTAAATTGACGAAAGAAATCTTCCGTCATAATGATATGGAAGATCTAGAGATGTTACTAAAGAAATACGATAAAGATTTACCAAAAATTATTGTCTTTGAATCAGTATACTCTATGACAGGTGATATCGCTCATGTTGAGACAATATGCAATCTTGCCGAAAAATATAATGCACTTACATACATAGATGAAGTTCATTCTGTTGGCTTATATGGAAAAGGTGGCGCTGGAATATCAAATGAAAAAGGCGTCCATCATAGAATCAATATAATACAAGGCACGTTTGCAAAGGCATTTGGAGTCATAGGAGGCTATATTGCAGGCAATGCCAATATAATAGATGCAGTTCGCAGCTTTGCGCCAAGCTTTATATTTACAACTACACTACCACCTGGAGTTCTTGCCGCAGCTATCTCTAGTCTTGAGATTGTAAATGCTGCTGATGATTTGCGCCTTCAGTACAAAAATACCATAGAGAATTTAAAACGCTCTTTAAGAGAATACTCAATTATTTTTCAAGATGAAGGTACGCACATAATACCTATTATCATAGGAGATGCATTTAAAGCCAGAACTATCGCAGAAAATCTCATGCAATCTGGAATATATATACAATGCATTAATTTTCCAACAGTACCAAGGGGAAAGGAGATGCTAAGAATTACATTATCTCCTTATCACACAGATCAAATGATAGAGCATCTTTCCATTGCCCTGTCTAAAAATTTACATCAATAATCACTTCTCTTTTATTATATGCATTGAGATACAGCTGGATACAATAAATTCTACAATCTTTTTTTATTTTACCTCTCAAGTTGCTGATCAAGCAATGAAGCTGGAAATTCTTTAGCTATATTCAAATTAGAACTATATACATTAGCAATTAACTGCCTCGCTATTTGATCTATTTTTTCCTCCTCTAATTCGCTTAATAAGGAATTAATATTATCATTTAATAAGAAGCTATTTAAAGATGTAAAAGCATCTGAATCTACTTTTTTATTTGATTCTTGTAAGAATAAAGCTGCATTTTTTTTCGCATTTAGAATTAACTCATCAGCAAAAAGCATTGCAGACTCAATATGACGATTTACATTTTCTTTAATCTCCAGCTGCGATTCAAGTAACTGCTTTGTTGCAAGCATAGATCTCTCGATAATCTTTTCTTGAAATTGATGCTTCTTTCTCATTCTTATAATGAGAAAGAAATATACCGATAAATATAATACTCCAAAAGAAATCAGAAACCAAAATATTTGAGAAATAAAAAAAGTAAAATCTAGCTGAGGCATTAGATACCCATTTCTATATTTACAAATAATTAAATTACAAATAATAATAAAAGAGCAATCAAAAATGCAAAAAGCCCCATAGCTTCAGCAAGTCCCGCACCTATAAATGCATTTTTTACTAATTTATCTTCCGCAGAAGGATTACGCGCAATGGCATTTAATAACGAAGAAAAAATAGTACCTATGCTTATAGCAGAACCAAGCATGGCAATTGCCATTAATCCAACGCCAATAAACTTTAAACTCTCTAATTCCATATTTAAATCTTATTAATACTTTTAAACTCACGCTTACGGATTATATTATAAAGCCTAATATATACAAGCGCAAAAACAGATCCTCCAGCAGATTCTTATCAATCTCTTTATATGAATTAGTGCAAATATAATACTTCGCTTAAATACACGCATGTCAGAACGGTAAATATATATGCTTGAAGTATTGAAATAAATATTTCAAGCCCAGTAATAGATACCAAAAGCATAAAAGGCAGAGCAAAAAATAATCCAGCTAACATTGTGAATCCGGCCAAAATTTTCATTACTATATGACCTGCGGTTATATTTGCAGCAAGTCTAACAGAAAGACTAACTGGCCTCATTAAATATACAAATAATTCAACTATCAACATTAGCGGCATTAATATTACAGGAATATTTTTAGGCATAAAGAGCTTAAAAAACTTTAATCTATGCTTCACAATACCAGTGATCGTTATTAAAGCAAAAACAATAATAGCAATAGAAAAAGTTATAGATATATGACTTGTCACAGCAAAACTATAAGGTACATCACCAAGCATATTACTACCAAAAATAAAGAGAAAGATAGTAAATATTAAAGGTGCAAAAATAGCTGATTTTTTACCAGATATATTTATTATTAAGGAATGCATTTTGCGATACAGCGAATCCACAATAATTGATACATTGCTTTGAGAACTTAGTAATTGTAATTCTTTTTCTCCAATGAATAACACTTCATCCACAGAAAGATTATTTTCTAAGCCCTTTGGAGTTGTGCGATTTAATCCAATAGAGCATTTTCTTGTTGCAACATGAAGCATCATTGATATAAAAATACACACAATAAGCATTGCAAAGGAGGAGTTGGTAAAAGAAATATCAAAACCTAAAAAGTCTATTTCGATTAGTTTTTTAATTGCAAACTGCTTTAAGGGGTCGTTCATATACAAGCGCAAGATACTCTTTGTTTAAATTCCAAAATACATTTCAATATATTTTACAGCTTAGAGAAGCGCAGTCATTATACTCCGAAATAAATCTTTATACAATTATGCATGCGCCATTTCTTAGCAGTAAATATAATAAGTACCTTGCAAAAACGCCCCCATACTCATTGACTTAAAAACTGAATTATAAATACTGCACCAACATGCATAACCCTCTTTCCCGTTCTAATTTTTCTGTTTTATAGCCTCAATTAAAAGGTCCCTTAAAGTAATTTGCGTATCAAGTATTTCGGTGGCATTATATAGCGGATAACCATCCCCATTTGGCAGCATGAAGCTACTAACTCCAATTCTATATTTCTCATTATCCTGAAGCTCTTTACCATTTAATAATCTTATACTGTTATTTTGAATATTCTTCTGTATATCAAATTCAATACCATAGAATTGACAAGAAGATTTAGCATACGCAATATTTTTCCCATGCTCTATAATCTCCCTAAGTTCTCTACCAGTTACATTTAACATAACAAGAGTATTATTGAATGGAATTGTGCTATATGCGTCAGAAAGACGAACATCTCCTTTTGCGATATTTTGTCTAAAAAGACCGCCATTAAAAATTACGACATCTAAATTTGAAAA
>JAQCBG010000012.1 GCA_027621485.1 Pseudomonadota bacterium | reverse complement strand
TATATAAAAAAAATTGATCTTTATATAAAATTCTATGCAATAGTGTGCGCTTGTTTTTTATTTATCGCACCAGGTCTAATTCAAGAGGTTCTTGCGGCAGATTCAGCAAATGCAGATAAAATTACTGAAGTGCTGTGTAATGCATCAAACGCTATGACAGGTGCAGTTGGGAAATCTATAGCCATTATACTTGTTATCTCTCTTGCTATTGGGCTACTGCTTGGAAAAGTGACATGGGGACTTGCACTTGCTCTCTTTGTTGGACTTGGTATTTTATTTGGCGCAAAAGAAGCTGTAAAATTATTATCGGGAGATGCCGGAGATTTTTGTGTATAGCCGTAAAACTAAAATTTTAATTTATTCATTAAATTTGTTCATTACGTTATTGATCTGAGCTTATGGCATCTTTATAATGCGCAGATAAAATATGATTATCGCATTATATGTTGCATTTATACTTAGAAAAATATAAAGATATTAGAAATGATCTCTCTAGAATAGATGAGATTATTTCTGTATATAATGATTCCGAATATTGCGAATTATTAAGTAGTCTCAATCTTTATATCAGCACAACTCAGGGCAAAAAAGTTCGTTCTACACTTCTTTTATTTATTGCTTATGGGCTTGGTAATTGCAATAATAATCATATACTACTTGGAGCAGCCATTGAATGCATACACACAGCAACACTACTACATGATGATGTCATAGATCAAGCAACAATAAGAAGAAAAAGGTCCACGCTTAATTTTATCTATAACAATAAAATTAGCATACTGACTGGTGATTACGTCTTTAGTAAGGCATTTAAATTAATGGCAGACACAAAATCTATTGATGCAATTCACGAATTATCTCGTATTACATCTACTCTTGCAGCAGCAGAAATAATGCAAACAGAGATGTTATCTAATTTTAGCCTTTCAAAAAAGAATTATATAAAACTTATTTCAGATAAAACAGCATCATTATTTAAGATCTCCTGCAAAATCTCCGCTATATTGTCTGATGCAAACAAGAATCTTATATATTACTCCTCTTGCTATGGCGAGAATTTTGGAATGGCGTTCCAAATAATGGATGATCTTATAGATTATTTTGGCTCAAGCGAATTGACTGGAAAAGACATTGGCTCTGATTTTATTGATGGTAAAATTACTAAGCCACTAATTTTACTGCATGATGTTGCAAGCGTAGAAGATCAAGCATACCTTGAGAATATTATGAAGGCAAATTCTCGTACAATAGAAGATTTTCATCATATATTAAAATTAATGAATCAATATGATATATATAACAAAACACTTTATTATATAGATGAATTAATATGCAAATGCCAGAATATAATAAAAGATCTGCCAAATTCTGAATATAAATCAGCTTTACTAAATATTCCTCAAAATATTAAAAAATATATGGAAAATTGCGTTACATTATAAAAGTACTGAAGCATTATTCATCTCAACTGGCGTATAAGCTCTAATACTGACAGAATGAAGTCCGGATTTAAGGTAATAAGCAAGAGCATTATTAATGGTTTTATGTCTCTTTATAAGATCTCGACCTTGAAAATCATTTGAAATAATGACTATTTCTAAGTGCGTCACGCCTAAATACCCACGCCCATCATTACCCAAGTGACCGACATGTATACTGGAAAGATTTTTAACTTCTAAGTACTCAACACTTATAATGTCTTTTATAGAATCTTTAATCTGTTTTATTGCTTTTTCTGCTTCCAATTTATTCAATACCTAGATTTATTAAGTATCATTTTGAAGTTTCTCTAATAACGCAATTGTTTTTTTCGCATCTAAGTTTTCATAATAATCATTATTAACTTGCATCACAGGACCAGAAACACAAGCACCTAAACATTCTACTTCTACAAGAGAAAATTTACCATCTTGTGTCGTTTGACCAATATCTATTTGTAATTTTTTCTTACATGCAATTTCTATCTCTCGAGACCCATTCAACCAACACGGCGTTGTTCTGCATATTTGCAAAAGGTATTTACCAACTGGCTTTTTATTATACATTGTATAAAAATGAGCAATTTCATACACATGAATCTCATGCATATCTAAGAATTTCGCTACATAAGATATTACCTCTTCTGAGATCCAATTGTTATTTTGTTCTTGAGCAAGGTGTAGAAGAGGCATAACAGCACTTCTCTTATTACTTTTTGGATATCTTTTTAATATCTCTTTTGCTTTATGCAGGTTCTCTTCACTAAAAGAAAAAATCTTTTTACTATCTTTCATACTACCAGCTTCTTATTTTATCTATCAACTTCTCCAAATACTATATCAAGACTTCCAAGATTTGTTACAATATCAGGGAGCATATGATCTTTACTCATAAATTCTAAGCCTTGAAGATGAAAAAATCCAGGAGCTCTTATTCTACAGCGATAAGGCTTACTACTACCATCTGCAACAATATAAACTCCAAATTCACCTTTTGGTGCTTCCACAGCGGTATATATCTCACCTTTTGGAACCCTATATCCTTCTGTATATAATTTAAAATGATGTATCATTGCCTCCATCGAGTTTTTCATATCAATGCGCTTTGGAGGGGCTATTTTTGCATCATCAGTAACAACTGGCCCAGCTGGCATATTTTCTATGCATTGCTTTATTATTTTTATAGATTGGTATATTTCTTCAATGCGCACCAAATATCTACCATAACAATCACCTCTATCACTTACTGGAATTTCAAAACTAAGCTCATCATAAATTTCATATGGCTCTGCTTTTCTAATATCCCACGCAATTCCAGATGCCCTGAGAACAGGGCCAGAAAATCCAAAATCAAGAGCCTGTTGCTTTGTAACTACTCCTATATCTACGCATCTTTGCTTAAATATTCTATTCTCTGTAAGAAGTGATTCCATGTCATTTATTGCTTTTGGCAATGCCTCAACAAAACTCATCACATCATCCAATAATCCATCCGGAAGATCCATAGCAACTCCACCTGGCCTTATATATGCAGCATGCATACGAGAGCCACTAACTCTCTCATAAAACTCCATAATTTTTTCTCTCTCTTCAAACATCCAAAGTAATGGAGTTGTCGCCCCAACATCTAATGCCTGAGTTGTGATATTTAAAAGATGATTTGCAATTCTAGTGAGTTCACAAAATAAGACTCTTATGTACTTTGCCCTTCTTGGAATCTTGCAATCTAAGAGACGCTCTACTGCCAATGCAAAGCAATGTTCTTGAGACATTGGAGCAACGTAATCTAATCTATCAAAATAAGGTAATGCCTGCAGATATGTTTTATGCTCTATTAGCTTTTCCGTGCCTCGATGTAAAAGGCCTATATGAGGAGTTGCGCTCTCTATTATTTCTCCATTCATTTTTAATATAAGTCGCAATACTCCATGGGCAGCTGGATGCTGAGGTCCAAAATTTACAACCACACTCTTTGTATTATGATTTAATGATTTTTCTTCGCTGTAAGTTAAATTCAGATTTATGTCCTTTGCATCCATAATTTTTATTAAATTACATTATTGTTCCATTCATAGTATTCTAAATATCCAACTTCCTCAAATTTTAATTTACTATAAAGTTTCGCATTAACCTCTCCAACTGCTAAAAGTGTAGCAATCTTTTTTTTCATTTGCGCAGAAAGATTTATTAAAAAAGTCATCATAGCGCTACCATAACCATTACACCTCTCCTCTTTAAGAGTAAACAATCTAGATATATAAGTTGCGTCAACGTCTATATATAACATAGATATTGTTGTTGGCTTGCCTCTTGCATTATACCCAACGAATAATTTTTCATCTATGAGTAATGCGGGGTTTTTAATTCTTGAATAAAAATCAAACAATCTAATATCTTTTTGTCTCAATAAAAATAAAAAATGCTTTAAACTCTCTAGATCATCAACTTCCTTGATCTTTAGTATGTCATTATTGCATCTTTTATTGCAGTATAAAAGATTACATGTCATAGCATATAAATTATCTTTTTTACTAAATCCAAGCTTTTGCAAACGCTTTGACGCATCATTTGATACATCTTCAGTAGAGTCAGAGAGTCCAGCAATGCAAATAAACTTCTTTTTATTAAAGATTTTGATTAATGATATGATTTCATTATCAGAATAACATTCCGATGATTTGTGAAGATAAGCATAATTATATCCGGAATAACTCGATACACACTTTACTGTAATCCCATAATCATATTCCCTGACATCTGCCTCTATAAGTTTTGGAATATAAACAAAATGAGAGTACATAGGAGCCTTGAGTAGTTGCAACTTCTCCTCCTGATTATATATCATACCTCTTTATCAAAATAATCAATAAACTACCTGATAAAGATATATACTACTTTAAAGATGTAATATGCAATTAATAATCATTTTTTTTGTAGATTACTTAATCTTTGAAACTTTAGCTACTCCTTAATACAA
Source organism: Pseudomonadota bacterium (assembly GCA_027621485.1). GTDB lineage: Bacteria > Pseudomonadota > Alphaproteobacteria > Rickettsiales > Midichloriaceae > JAQCBG01. Next base: position 5,514 of record JAQCBG010000012.1, on the reverse strand, counting down.
GCTAGAGATGTATAAAAATGTTATTATAAAGATATTATATCGTATTAGCGTTTTTTATTGATTTTAGAGAGTATCTTTTTAGTTTTGTAAAGACTATATAAAGCATGAATAGAAATTGCTAAGAAAGATATTGCAAAGACTGAATATGCAGCAACTATATATTGAAAAACTTCCACCTCAATATAATATCACTCTATAGATTATAATGCGGCGTCATTTTCTGTGGATTCAGATTTCTGATGATTATCTTTCTTAAATGGATTTTGCAAAGCAAAAGAATTAATTGCAATCTCTTCTAAGACAGCTTTACTAAGATGACCTGCTGCTATTTCTTGAAGCGCTACTACAGATGGTTTACTTTTTATCTTAACCCCTTCTTTTTCTTCTTCAATTGTTGATTTATGACCTCTTGCAAGTATCTTTGCTCGTTGTGCAGCAAGCACAACCAACTTAAATCTATCTGTAACTAGAAAATCCCCACCAAAACAATCTTCAGCTGTAAATCTGGACATTACTTTTCACTTATTACTCTTATTAAAAAATTCAAACTTACATCCTTGTGCAGTGAAAGTACTATGTAGTGATCTCCTATAGTCCTTATCTTCTCTTCTATAGATATGCAAGAAGTGTTGATTTTCAACTTATGCTCTAAATCTATTTGATTGACTATATCTTTTGCAGTGACAGATCCATAAAGCTTGCCATCTTCACTTGCCTTTCTACGCAAAGTAATCTGAGCACTTGAAAGCTGACTTGATATCTCTTGAGCTTTATTTATGTGTTTTAAATTCTCTTCCTCTATAAGACTTCTCTTCTCTTCAACAATTTGCATGTTATGCTTTGTTGCCCTAAGGGCAATTTTTTTTGGAATTAAATAATTACGAGCAAAACCAGGCTTCACATCCACTGCATCACCAGCATTGCCAAAGCCATTAATTCCTTTTAGAAGTATTACTTGCATAATTTTTCTTAAATTACTTATTTAGTAAATGGCATAAGTAGAAGCATTCTAGCTCTCTTTATTGCTTTCGCAATTCTCCTCTGCATCTTTGCAGAGACACCAGTGATTCTTCTTGGTAATATTCTTCCTCTCTCAGAAACAAACACAGAGAGTGCATCTACATCCTTATAATCCACCTCCTTATCTAAAGGGGGCTTTTGAACTTTATTAATATTCGATATTTTATTAAAAAGAACCGCATTAGATATGAGAGAACTCTTATCTGATGAGTTATCTACTTTTGATTTATTTGTCATCTTGCCCCTCTTTGTTATCAGATTCCTCTTCGTTAAACACTAATTCTGAGATTTTATTTGTTTTAAGTATCATACTGCGCAATATCATCTCACTAATTCTACATTTTCTTTTTAGTTCTTTCACCGCATCTGGCGATCCATCTAAGCCAAAGTAAACATAGTGACCTTTTTTGTTTTTTCTTACAATATGAGCAAGAGGCTTAATACCCCAATACTTATAACCTATAATTTTACATTCATAAGATTTCAGGGCACCAAAAAGCCCCTCTGCATACTTTTGCGTATCATGCAAAGACATATCTTGACGCATAACAAGAGTGCATTCGTATAGTGCCATTCTCTTTTATTGTGAAAAACTTAAATTAAATATAAGGCAAAGAAGCCTAGCACATCATCTAAGCGTGCGCAAGCAATAAATCAATTTAAAAGACCATATGGGCCTTTAGTTTTTCAAGTACTAAAGATGCATGCCCACTTACTTTAACGTTTTCATAGATATCATTTATAATACCATCTCTTATAATAAAAGTTGTACGCACAATGCCTATGTATTTTTTTCCAAAAGTAGTTTTTTCTCGCAAAACTCCATATAAATTAGATAATTTCTCATCTTTATCCGAAATAAGAGGGTATTGTATCTTTTCTTTCTCGCAAAATTTATTATGCAGCTCAATGCTATCTCTTGAAACGCCTATAATACTCACATTTAGCCTCTGAAATTCAGGCGTTAAATACTGAAAATCTCTTGCTTGTAGCGTGCACCCTGGCGTTAAATCCTTTGGATAAAAATACAAAATCAAAGATTTATTTTGATAATCATTTAAATCAATCTCTCCTTTGTGAGACTGCGCAATAAAATGCGGCGCTTTATCTCCTATATTTAATATCTTACTACTCATATTTAAAAATCTAAATAAAATAAACCTTACATCAAAACCATTCCGCGGTACAACTAATGAGACCAATTTATTTAGTAAAATATACAATCGCTATGTAATTTATATCTCTTCTTTAGATTTTTGGTATCAATGGAGTATTTATATCATGATGTAATGAAGATAAAAAATCTTCTTTATCAAGACCCGCTCTAATTGGCCTTTTAAAATGCACATCAATAAAAGCTTTTCTACTTATTCCGTCTTTATTGATGCATTTTCCAGAATCTAGATATATTGGAATAATCTCTGTATCTTTAAAATACTTATAAAAAGCAAAAATACCAACTTCCAACTTAGCATCTTTTACGCCATAGATAACCCTTGTTCCTTCTGGAAATATAACAATATTACGTCTATTTTTTAATGCTTTATCAATTTTTTTCATAGAACTTCTAAGAGCGGTCGATCCTTTCTCCCTATTTACCGGTATCATACCAGACATCCATATATACCATCCATAAAATGGGATATAGAGTAATTCTTTCTTTACTAGAAAGACAGGACCCTTAAAGAATTTCATTAAAAAAATAGTCTCCCATATAGATTGATGCTTGCATGCAAAAATACATGGTTTCTTTATTACACTTTTGTCATAACCATGAACCCTAGCATCTATCTGAAAAATGTGCTTGAGAACAAACATAGAGACAATAGACCATATATATGGCATGCCTGATATAATTTTCTGATTAAAAGAAAGAATTAAAGGTGCATATAAAATACTAAGAATAACTGTCCAAAACGCAAGAAATACATAAAAGCATAGCAATCTAAATCTAGGCATTTAAATTCTTTGAAATTTTTTTGGTAACTATGGTGGAGGCAAACGGATTCGAACCGATGACCCTCTGCTTGCAAAGCAGATGCTCTACCAACTGAGCTATGCCCCCAAAAACAAATAAAATGAGATGGAGCGGGCAAAGGGATTCGAACCCTCGACCCCAACCTTGGCAAGGTTGTGCTCTACCACTGAGCTATACCCGCAATAGAGATAATACTCTACTCAATTTATAATAAACGCATCAACAACATGAATTAGTACCAAATATAGAATAATAAAGCAATAGACGAATTGATTATTAAGCGTATAAAAAAGTATTTTTTATCTCGGATATATATTGAGGCACATCATTAAACAGCAAAAATACATTATAATTTATAAATTTTCACTTATTAATATACTCGCTTTTGTAATGGCACAACACTAACTCTATCCGTCATAGTATTCATAGAAACATCTCTATAATCTATACTTACTTCTGAGTTTTCTGGGTGAAATTTGGTCAGCGTATGCTTTAGCCATTTTTCATCATCTCTATCTTTGTAATCTTCTCTAGCATGAGCTCCTCTACTTTCTTTTCTATTGAGAGCAGATTTTATCGTAACAATAGATTGCAGTAAAAGATTTTTCAATTCAAGCGCCTCAATAAGATCACTATTCCATATTAATCCTCTATCAGAAATCTTCAGATCTGAAAGCATTTCATAAACTTCTAGTATCTTTTTATATCCAGCAGATAAAGTCTCTTCATTTCTAAATACAGCAGCATAGTTTTGCATTGTATGCTGCATATCAGATCTTATTTTTGATGTTTTTATTGAGCCATTTGCATTTAGAACTTCATCAAAATTGAAAACTATATCCCATGTAGCATCTTCAGAAATCTCAGCATGAGATTCATTTGGCTTTAATATCTGAGCAGCTCTTATCGCTGCAGCTCTTCCAAATACTATTAAATCAAGCAAAGAATTAGAGCCAAGTCTATTTGCGCCATGCACAGAAACACAAGCGGCCTCACCAATTGCCATAAGACCAGGCACAACCTCCATCTCTCCATTGGCATTTTTTTGCACAACTTCTGCATGATAATTTGTTGGTATACCCCCCATGTTATAATGCACAGTTGGCAGTACTGGAATTGGGCTGCACTCAACATCCACACCAGCAAAAATCTTTGCGGTCTCTGAAATGCCAGGCAATCTTTCATGCAATACTTTTGGATCTAGATGCGAGAGAACTAGATATATATGATCTTTTTTAGGTCCGCACCCTCTACCTTCTCTAATTTCAATAGTCATTGCGCGACTCACAACGTCTCGAGATGCAAGATCTTTGGCGCTTGGAGCATAACGCTCCATAAACCTCTCTCCTTCTCCATTAATTAAATAACCGCCCTCTCCTCTTGAGCCCTCTGTAATAAGGCATCCAGCGCCATATATTCCAGTTGGATGGAACTGCACAAACTCCATATCTTGCAGCGCAAATCCAGAGCGGAGCACCATTGCATTTCCATCACCAGTACATGTGTGCGCTGATGTTGCAGAAAAATATGCTTTGCCATATCCTCCAGTTGCAATTACAACAAGATTTGCCCGAAACTCATGCAATGTCCCATTTTCCATAGAATATGCAACAACTCCGCAACACTTGCCATTTTGCATAATAAGATCAAGCGCAAAGTACTCTATGAAAAATTCAGCAGAAAGTCTTAGACATTGCTGATACAAAGTATGCAATATTGCATGACCCGTTCTATCTGCCGCGGCGCAAGTTCTTTGAGCAGCACCACCTTTACCAAATTTTGTTGTCATTCCACCAAAGGGACGTTGGTATATCTTACCCTCTTTATTTCTAGAAAATGGAACTCCATAATGCTCAAGCTCAATAACAGCATCCGCTGCGTTACTACACATATACTCGATTGCATCTTGATCACCAAGCCAATCAGAACCTTTTACAGTATCATACATATGCCAGCGCCAATCATCAGCGCCCATATTACCAAGAGCAGCACTAATTCCTCCTTGGGCTGCTACTGTATGACTTCTTGTTGGAAAAAGCTTAGAAATACAGGCAGTCTTAAAACCCTTCTCCACCATTCCAAGCGTTGCTCTAAGTCCTGCGCCACCGCCTCCAATCACAAGAACATCGTATTTATGCTTTATTATACTATATTTCTGCTTAATGCTTGCACTCATTTGATTTGTTGAATTGAAAGATTATTTAAATACGCTTTATGATTTACTTCAAATCAACATCAACACATCGGATGGGCATTTAGTAAAACATAGTATTGAATTGTTGATATTAAAGATGCAATAAACAGCATTGCAGCAATCAAGTATAACGCAAATAACGCTATCATTTTATATTTAATGCTTTGCACATAATCATCCAATATAACTCTAATACCTAAAATTCCATGATATAGAAATAAAGATATAAATAATACAAAGCACGTTACAAAAAATATCGAACTAAAATACTCTTTCATATTATAACTTAGCTCATTTGCATCTTTACTAGAAAGTAATGTTA
>JAQCBG010000011.1 GCA_027621485.1 Pseudomonadota bacterium | reverse complement strand
CTTTATATATCTCTACAATCGATATAATATAAAATCTCCAAATGTGATTTAAAGACACTTTAGATTATTATTGAAAGCTTATATTTATGATATATTTATAAAATCTATTAGATATAGTGTAAGAAATTATTCTTGAATTAATATAATTCATTAAATTACTGATTTGGGATGAAGTAATTTAACTAAACTTCTTTCATATAAAATGCAGCATCACCTATCTTTCTATGTATTACTCTGTAATCTTTAATTGTTTTTATATATTCGAATCCTAATTTTTTTAACAGATTAATCGACGCTAAATTTGAAGGAACTGACTTTGCGCCAATGCTTTTAATGTGCATCTTACTAGAAGCAAAAATCATTATTTTTTTTGCGGCTCTATAAGCAATAGACCTCCTCCAAAAGCTACTGGAAAGATCATAACTTATCTCTGCGTAATTTTCTTGAATAAAATTAAACCCAATACTTCCTATAAAATTATCTTGTGTATCAGCTATTGCCCAGTATATTGAGCTCTTGTTATAGAACTTATCTTTCCATTTTTGTATCATGAGTTTTGCACTAAGCAAAGAATCAGGAATATCCTCATCGCCTAAATATTTTGCGACACCAGGATCATTCATTACCTGAAAATATCTTAATACATCAGAAGAAGAAAGTTCTCTAAGTATAAAATCCTCAAATAAAAATATAGGAAATTCCTCAAGCATCAACACTAAATAAAGAATTTCTTCTCTTAGAATCTCAGATTCTCTGTTTTATTCTTGCAGCCTTTCCTCTCAACTCGCGTATGTAATATAACTTAGCTCTCCTAACTTTACCTTTTCTTAGAACTTTTATCTGCGCGATCTTCGGAGAATACAAAAAGAATTTACGCTCAACGCCTTCATTATAAGAAATCTTTCGTAGTGTAAATGTAGAGGCTACGCCAGAACTTCTGCGCCCTATACAGAGTCCACAAAATTCCTGCAATCTTTCATTAGATCCATCAGATATCTTAATTTTTACAGAAACTTCATCACCGACTCTGAAATCTACTTGATGATTTTCATTTTTTAATGCATCTATGTGCTTTTCCTTATACTGCTGTAATAAATTCATAATTTATTTTTTATTTTTATTGATGCTTTTAAATGCTGAATACAAGTCAGGCCTTACTTTTTTGGTAATATTTTGCGCTTCTTGCATTCTCCAAGTGTGAATCAATCCATGATTACCGGAAAGCAATACTTCTGGAACTTCAAGATTCTTCCACATTCTAGGTTTTGTGTAATGTGGATACTCTAAAAGAACCTCACCAGTAATATCAAAAGACTCTTGAGCCAAAGTTTTTTCACTCTCTGCAAATACTCCATTTAGTAATCCTATACAAGAATCAATAATACTAAATGCAGCAATATCGCCAGATGAAAGTACAAAATCCCCAATACTCACCTCAGATATTCTATACTCTTTAAGTATCCTCTCGTCAATACCTTCAAATCTTCCGCACAGGATATTAATTCCATTATGCCTTGAGAAAGCTTTTGCCATGCTTTGATTAAAGAGCTTACCCCTTGGTGATGGATATATAATAGGATTTTTATTCTCCAAAAAAAAATCTTCTATTGCGCGTCCTGCAACATCTGGGCGCATTACCATGCCCCCGCCCCCTCCATACGGCACTTCGTCTACAGATTTATGAATACCTTCTCCATAATTCCTTATATTTGCGCAATTAATTTGCCATATTCCCCTTTTGAGTGCATTTCCTACAACAGAATACTCAAGAGGTCCGGGAAAAATTTCAGGAAAGAAAGTGAGTATATTAACATTCCACACAAAAAAATACTTTATGAAAATTCATATAATTGATTTTGCTCTCTATAATATGTTTACATATTACTGCAAGCTGTAAATACTAAAAAACAACTAAAACATTTACGCATAAATAAACTAAGATCAATATTTATTTGTAAATTGGGCGCTTATGCATAGCGATGCTCAATATGTCACGATTGCTATGTAATGCAAATTTGTATAGTATAGCGCATTCAAATCTACATAATAAAAATGTTCTCGTAGCTCAGTAGGATAGAGCGTCGGACTCCTAATCTGAAGGTCGCAGGTTCAAATCCCGCCGAGAACACCAATTATACATAAAACAAGGTGTTGAATTTGAAACAAATTATATCTTGCATAAAAAATATATTATTGCCGCCTATATGTTGTAGCTGCAATACTCATATATTACTTCAGCATTCTTTATGTAAAAGTTGCTGGTCTGATATAGATTTTATAAGTGAAGGTGTATGTATTATGTGCGGCGGACAATCAAAAAGCTATCTGCAACCCTACTGTAGCAATTATTGTATGTTTGCTTTCTCTAAATTAAATACACAAAATAAATTTATCACTGCAAAAGCTATTACTTTATATTCTGGCATAATAAAGAATTTAATATTTAAGTTAAAATACAGCGATAACCTAAATATAGCGCCATTCTTTAGTAAATTACTCAACCAGCTTTACATAAAGCAAGAGCTGCATGCAGATTTAATTGTTCCAATACCTATGCATATAAAATCTATCATTCAGAAACAATATAATCATACAGAGATTCTGGCCTCACACTTTGCAAGATATATCAAAATTCCATATTCCACTAAGTCAATAATTAAAATACGAGCAACGGAAAAGCAAGGCTTACTTAGTAGAGCAAAAAGACTCACTAATCTCTCTGGCGCTTTTAAAATTTATGATGCAAGTCTCATAAAAAATAAAAATTTAATACTACTAGACGATGTCATCACAACGTCATCTACTATGAGGGAATGCGTAAAAGTTCTGCTGAAATCTGGCGCTAAGAGTATTCACGTTTTAGCAATTGCAAAAACAATATAGATCATCTGTATTATCGCAAAAAGATATTTTTAATATGGGGATCACTTGTTAAAAATCAATATATTACATAAATTAAAAGCATTACATTCTACAGGAAGCGCCAGCAGATTGCTTAGATTGAGATTTAGAAACAGCATCACGATGCTTTGTTTGCATGAGCCCACATATTAAATCATATACATAAGGATTTCTTTCACACTCATTCTGATTACGCATATGAGGAGCACTCATTATATCATATTCATATTTCTTATTATGTTGCTCAAATATCTTATCAAATTCCGAATTCTTTTGTTGATCAACATCTCCTAGTATCAAGCGAGTTGTATCAAGTAACATACCAAGAGAATTCTTGAAACATTCTTGAATATCACCATTGAGCGCTCCAGAATACATAGAGAGACCAATATTAAATTGCCCTTTCTGATGTCCGAACTTTATTACTTGCGAAAAGTTTTCATAAAATCGAAATGTAATTTCTGCATCTGCAACAATATATTGCTTTATTCTATGAATCCAAGTCTGCTCTTTGTCTTTTGGATTCTTTTTTACCTCATCAAGATCAAAATTCAATTTAGCTTCAGGCAACTTTGCTATTTGTATCAATACCACTGTATACAATAACTTCCTTTCTTTTAATTGCGCTAATATCGAATTTAGTTTTTCATTAATTATTTTGACAATTGCTTTTTCTGATTTTGAAGGATTGTACTTCAAAATATCGCCCTTCATTTTCTCTAGTGCTATCTCTGCAATTTTTGATGCTTTTTCATCATTTCCCATAAAATCCATCATCCATTTTGAATTGTTTTTCTGGAAATTTATATAATACAATCGCAAAGTCTCATATTGCTCTTTAGGAGATTTATTATTGCCCTCTACTAGATCTATGAATTTCTTTACTTTATTGAGCGATAGTTCTTCTTCATCTGAAAAAAGTTTTTTATCTTCACCAAGTGCATTAAGAAATGTATCTTTACGCTCTGCAGCACTAAGTATTATACCTTTGTATTTTTCAATTTTTTCTTTTGCGAGAGCCGCATCATCTTCTGTTACATGCTCTGACCAATTTTTATATAATTTTAAATTCAAAGAAATCTCCAAAGCAGCCATATCCAACAATCCCCCTCCCATGATCATTGCCCAAGCATCTGCAATTATTGAATACCAGTCTATTTTTTGTGACTCTGGCTTTTTTATCAACTTTCTTTGAACAGCATCTTTATAATTTTCTGGTATTTGCTGATACTTGCCAATATAGAAATTAATACTATTAATATCAACTGAAAGAATCGCATCTAATTCTCTATTATGAGCCATAATTTTTGATTGCGGATCATTCTTTTTAGCAAGCTCTATATTAGCCTTTGCATCTTTTAAAATTCTTTCATAATCTTTAAAAGTAGGTATAACTAGAAATGTTATATAAAAATCCTTATCATTATTATCAAAACATTGCTTTAATACTACGTTGTATTGTATTGTATTGTATTGTATTGTATTGATCTCCATTCAAGTCTATTCCGGTTTCTTCTTTAAATTCTCTTATTGCAGCATTAACATATTGCATTTTCTCTTCATCGTCTTTACTATCTACTTTATCATCTAATAGATTAATAAGCCCTGATCCTGGAATAGGTGATTTTTTGCTATCCCACTTACTTACTCTTCCTCCTATAAAACAATACTGCCCAGCATTATTCAGGATCATCTTAGAATCACCTAACTTTATGGATATTGCCTTCTTTGCAAACATTATTTCAAATGACATCGTGTAAATATTAGGCGATAAAAGTGCTATATATGCCTGCATAATATATTACTAAAAATTCATATAATTTTACAACTATAACAATTGCATATAATGCATCATTACCCTTATAAAGGGGATAATAATTTAATCTTTCTTTGCAAGAAGGTTTTTCCATTTCAAAACATCTTCTGTTTAGAAACTTCTTATTGAATCTTATTGAATACAAGAAAAAAGAAATAAAGCTACATGAGTAGTTTCTTACTATAAGCTGGGTTCTGTAACTTTGCATAACAAAGTTGGTAGTTATTTATCTAGTTAAACCGTTACCAGTTTAATCATAGCGGCCTACCCGCATGCACTTTACGCTTGAAGCTGTGCGCGCTTTAAAAAGCGATTGCATGCCTATTTGGCCTTGCTTATATGATGGGGTTTACCATGCGCAAACATCATTACTGATCTGCCGGTGAGCTCTTACCTCGCCTTTTCAACCTTACACAAATTTGTGCGGTATATTTTCTGTGGCACTTTCCCTAGTATTGCTACCGCCAGGTGTTATCTGGCATCACTGCTCCATAAAGCCCAGACTTTCCTCTTATTAATCCTTAAATCTTATAAAAAACTAGGATAACAAGTAACTACCTGTATATAACTACTCCAGTAGCGATTTTGTTATAATTTCTTTCATAAAATATGTCTACTTGATTTTTTATACTTTTTTTATAAAAACAATACTTATTAATATGAATACAAAAATCTTACATAGCTCTTACATAGCAATTAATAAGAATCGAATTACAATCCGAATTCTACTTTACTATTCATTCATATTACTATAAGATTCCACATGATTAATATTTGTTATACTTGCGTAGAATAAACTCATTTCAACTTATTTATAACGTCGTTATGAACAATAAAAAACAATTTAATGTAGTTGTTGCCCTTGCACTTATTGCATATCCAATTTTTGTTATAATATGCGGACTATTTTATTACAAATATTTTGGACTTGGTACTTTAGAGATATCTCTTTTTATATTTGGTTATTATGCAGCAAATATCTCTGTTGGTATAGGACTTCATAGATTGTGGTCTCACGCATCTTATAAAACTCATAAGTGGGTTGAATTTATACTTCTTATGCTTTCTTCAGGCACTCTGCAAGGTCCTGTGCTTGCCTGGGCATCTGATCACAGAAATCATCATGCATATACAGATACTGATAAAGATCCACATTCTCCACAAAAATTTGGAGGAGGAATTAAAGGTTTTTTATGGTCTCATATAGGATGGATGCTTTTTGATGAAGGAACTTACAAGCATCTAGATAAGATGACAATGCATAGGCTCGGTAAAAATAAATTATTAATTTGGCAGCTTAGGCATTACTGGAAGATAGTTATTTTTATGAATTTCATATTACCTCCTTTGTTTGGCTTTATTATTGATGGAACCATAAAAGGTATATTTGCAGGATATGTTTTTATCGGTCTTGCTCGCGCTGTGCAGCAGCATATGACTTTTTGCGTAAATTCATTATGTCATTATCTTGGCTCTAGAAAATATACAACCAATACTTCTGGTGATATATGGTGGATGTCTTTACTTCTTCTTGGTGAGAATTATCATAATTTTCACCATGCATTTGCCTCTGATTACAGAAATGGGCATCGTTGGTATCATATGGATGCACACAAATGGATAATATATCTTATGAGTAAATGTGGTCTTGCTTGGGACCTTATTGTCACTCACAAAGCTAGAATTATTTCAAAAATGCAAGATGTAGATTCTAAAATCACTACAAAACTAGAGAATCACTTATTATCTATGGAAGATAGACTTAGTAAATTAGTCACAATCGCAACTAATAAAATTCAAGATTTGAATAAATCTGCAGCATCAGTCATATCCCACAATGTAGAAAAAGTACTTAGATTTCAAGAGATGTCTGAGTTATTGATACATAAAATAAATACAATAAAAAAACAAATGCAAATACTAAATCGCTCTTCTGAAAATTTAATTAAAAAAGCAGAAATTGAGCTTCAAAAGCTAGAAAAATTTGGCGTCAATATAGGCATAATACCGCGATCCTTTTAAAAAAATTCATATAAAAAATCGTATACTATATAATATCGCCCTTTAATTTTATATCTTTTATAAAAATATCAATGTGTTATCCAAATTTCTTGAAGGTATAGCTCTTGCAGCAACAATTGACGCTGCAAGAGCAGCTTATCCTTGGGTTGGATTAAATAAGCCTTTAGAAGCAGATGGGGCTGCAGTCTCTGCAATGCGTAAAAACCTCAACAATAGCGGTATATATGGAAACGTAGTCATTGGAGAAGGAGAAAGAGATAATGCGCCATTACTTTTTTCAGGAGAACGTATTGGAAATTTAGCGCATTTAAATAATGCAGCACCAAATAGATATTTTTTCAATAAAGAAGTTGATATCGCAGTTGATCCTATAGAAGGCACAAATTTCTGCGCAAAAGGTGCCGGAGATGCATTTTCTATTATAGCAATATCTCATAAAGATTCCATCTTAAATGCCCCAGATGTATATATGGAAAAAATAGCAGTAGGGCCGCATATACCTCAAAGCGCAATCAGTTTAGATAATACCGTATCTGAAAATTTAAAAAATATTGCCAGTATTAGTGGTAAAACTTTAAACGAACTAAATGTAGTAATTCTTGATAGACCAAGACATCAAAATATAATAACCGAAACTCTAAATAACGGAGCTAATTTAAAATTAATATCAGATGGTGATATAATGGGGGCCGCATCAGTAACATTATCTAATAAATCAGATTTATTTAAAAAAACCATAGATTTATATATTGGAACTGGAGGAGCGCCTGAAGGGGTCATTGCAGCTGCGATTTTAAAATGCATTGGCGGTCATATGGAGTGTAGATTAAAAGCAAATTCGCAAAATATAAAAACTCATAATCAAAATTCAGATATATACAATAAGAAATATCATATAGATGACATGATAAGGTCAGATGATATTGTAATTGCAGCAACCGGTATTACAACTGGCGAGTTTTTTTGCGGTATAAATAATAAGATAGCTCATAGTTTAGTTATTACAAAAAATAAAATTCAAACAATTAAAACTCTACTGCTGCTATAAAGAATTTTTAATTTCAAGCATATATCCTAATATATATTTCTCAGTCTACGATATGCATAATAACATATTACAACTAAAAAGCTTGTTATTGCACTGATTGATGGAAATAATAATCCGAATTGAAAATTTGATAATGCGAAAATTACAAGCATCATAAGAAAGGATAAAAGAGACAACCAAAAAACCTTAGCAGAACTCTCAAGTCTAAATATACAACAAAGCATAGGCATTACTATTACAGAACCCCAAAACGAAAAAGTTGTAACCATCAAATTCACTACATTAAATCTTAATCCTGCAATTGCAATACCAGCACCTCCAATAAATATACTACTATATCTCAAAAATAATATTTTACGCCTCTCATTGAAATCAAAATAATAAGACAATAGATTACGCATAAGCAGTACAACAGAAGAATTAAGATGAGAATCAATTGTAGACATACTTGCGGAAAATATCCCAATTAAAAATAAACCCTTAATGTGAGAATCTAATACTTCTTGTATTACATGGGACATTAAATTCTCAGACTTTATATCAGGAAACAACATCACACAAGAAATGCCTATATAAGCCACAATGCACATTATCAGTATACGCGCAATAAACTGAGAAAGATTTGCAATTTTTATTTGCGCACTATTTTTCGCCATAAGAAAGCGCTGCAATACTGCCGGATAAAGCCAAAGTGTAGGCAGCATACTGGCGCAAAACATCATCATATATTCAAAAAATTTAGGATGCCAGAAGATTAAAAATTTAGATTCCTTTATTAAATTTACTTGATCTTGAGAATTCTCCATCTCATTAAATATAGCAAACCCTAAACTTGGTAATGCTATTGCAATAATCAAAAGCTGCACTGCATCTGTATGCATTATAGATTTCATACCCCCAAATGCAGAATAAGTGGTTGTGATAATCCCAATAATCAATATCGCGCTAGAATAATCAAAGCCTGTATATTTCTGAAATATATATCCTAACCCTGTTAATTGAGCTCCTGAAGCTAAAATACCAAATAAAACACCAATAATTGCAGAAATTTTTTCTATTGTTGCGCCATAAAAGTGCCTCATGATATCTCCTGCTGATATCATATCAGAAAAACGCTCATCAAATTTTGGCGCTATATAAAACGCCATGTATAAATAAAAGATCAATATACCTGATAGAGAGAGTAAAAATATTACCCCATCATCTGCAATTTTCGCGACATCTCCAACTATGGATCCAGCTCCTATACTTGTTGCAACTACCGTAGCAATCAGCCCAACTGTACTACATTTTTTATTAGCTATTGCATACTCAGAGATAGTGCGGACTCTATTAAAAGCATAATATACACAATAACCCAACATCAATAATAAATATGATGCTATAATCAATACATCAAAATGTATAAAGCCTTTAAAACTTCTGAACATTAATACAGAGTGCAAATAAACAAATGATACTCAAAAGTCTTCATATCTTCAAGTATTCAGAGAAAACAATTCTATTGCGTTATAATAACAGAATATAGTAATGGAAGCAACCAAGAGGCAGTGTCGTTTTTATGAAATCTCAAGAAAAAGTAGCGCTATAGAAACGCCATAAGGAAAGAAAAATATAAAAAATACGAATCCTCTTCAAAATCTATAAAAACCCTGCTCTTTTATGCGGCAGGGTATATAGTTACATAGAATAAAATTCTACAATGAAATTAAGATTCATAGTTATAGAATAAGGTATATCTTGCAAAGAAGGTATCTGCACATATTTTGCAGAATATTCAGAATCAATCCTTTCAACGTAAGATAAAGGAGAAAGCGGAGACTTCATTGCATCTTTAACGATTTCAAGATCCCTAGATTTTTCCCTAATAGAAACAATGTCTCCAGGTTTTAGTCTATAACTTTTTATGTTAACTGATCTGCCATTAACCAAAACATGTTTGTGACTTACGAATTGAGCGGCAAAAAATATACTCTTCTCAAAAAACCAAGCTCTGTAACAAAACGCATCAAGTCTAGATTCTAAAAGACCAACAAGATTCTGACCTGAATCACCCTTTCTGCGCTCAGCTTCTTTATATATGTTCCTAAATTGCCTCTCGGTAATTCTTCCATAATAAAACTTCAGCTTCTGCTTAGCAAACAATTGCGCACCATAATCTGTTAATTTTTTATACCCAGAACGGCCGTGGACTCCAGGAGGGTAATTGCGAGAATGTACCGCATCTTTTGAATCGCCCCATAAACTCTCTCCAAATCTACGACTAAAGAGGTATTTTCTTTTATTAATTTTCGTCACTAAATCTTAAATAAAAAATTTATATTAT
>JAQCBG010000010.1 GCA_027621485.1 Pseudomonadota bacterium | reverse complement strand
ATGGATTCAAGGATAAATTTGATATAAATGCATCGCTTGATCTGGCATTTCAAGAAAGAAATGAAGAGGCAATGAAAATATTACTTAATGCTGGCGCATCTATTCAGAGTAAAGATGGTACATTATTTGATATTGCTTGCGCAGCACAAGATTTAACTTTGGCGCTGATCATGGCAGAGTATTCCGCAATACTTAGGGGTGATGCTTTCAATGAAAAAAAATCTCCATTAGAATGGGCTTTTTCTTATGAAAAAATAGAAGATGTTACAAAAATATTAGATGCGCTCATTGAGAGAGAAATAAAGCGTGATAATGAAAATGATAGAGCGATTACACCACAAGATCTGGTGACATTGATTCAGCATGAGCTTGAACTTAAAAAACCAGATTACGAGAAATTAGCAAGCTTTATTTCAAGTGTACTTGCTGTAGATCAGATAGTGGAGCGTTTTTCCAACGAGCAGATGGAATATATTGTAGATTCTGCTGCAAAAATGCCAAATCTTAGTAAGACATTGCCAGTTCTTTTGATGCAAGATGCAAATGATAAGCAAATATTTAGAGGAGAGAAATTAGATAAAATTATAGAAAGTGAAATTGCAAAACTTAAAAATGACAAAGAAAGTGACATTAAAGTAAAAAATTTGGAGAACATATCGTTGTTACTAAAGCATAAAATAGCAAAAAAAGAAGATATTAAAGGGCAAATAGCAAATGAGGATTTTATTGTACTTTTAAATTCTATTTCAGACACAAAGCTAGAGGCTGTTGCATCTGAAATAGTACAAGATCTTGTTTCTCTTGGAAAAGTAAATACAGAGCAAAAAATGAAATTCCAAGAAAAGGGTTGGATATATGGAGAAAATACAAAAGAAATAGACCCTATTGAAAAACTTGTTGCAAAAGGAATGATATCAACTGCATCGGATTTTATTCAAAAAGGTAATTTTACATTAAATAAAGATAATGAAAAAAATTGGAAACAATATATTAATCATATTGCTAAAATTGAAAATAATGCAGATTTTACAAAAATAGTTGGTGCTATTGCTCCAAAGTGTGAGGGCTCTAAGATGCCAGATAAATTTACTAAGCAATTACTTACATCTTTAGTAGAGCAAAATGCAGGAGATAAGATGATGTGGCTTTTTTCCAATCCATCTATTTCTAACGCAGGTGAAATAGAGATAGATGCCTCTTTAACAAAATTACATAAAGAAAATAAGCATTCCGCATTCTCTGCGCTCTTAAAAACCTATAATGGTAAAATTGATTCAAGTGATAGATTAAATCTTTTAGAAAATTTTATAAAAAGCGGTGAAATTGGTACAGTAGAGTTATTAGTTAGTAGAGGAGTGGTAAAAAAAGGAGAAATTCAACTAAATGCTCCATCTAAAATCACGGGCTTAACTCCTCTAATGCAGGCGCTGACATCTTCTTCTAAGGACTCTACAAGAATTGCGGAAATTCTTATAGATAGCGATAATTTTTCTTTTAAAGAAGAGAATAAAGCAGCAGAAGAGTGGATGAAAAGTAATAAAATGCACTTCAAGATAAATCCACATATAATGCTTGCATGCATGAGCGGAAATTCTAAATTACTGAGTAAGATAACAAATAACAAGGAATTTGGAAAACAAGAAGATCTAATAAAAGATGCAATGCAATTTCTTTCGATTCAAGAAGATATGAAGCGATCCGAAATACGTAGCAAAAGTGGTCTTGATGTATCTAAATATGGCAATACAAAAAATGCTGTCTCAGATCTTATTAAAAAGAATATAGAAGACATTATGCGCACTAATCATCAGAGAAAAGAGCTAAATGGTAAAATTTATAACTATTCTCTTTTTGTTGATATTTGTTTAAGTGGCAACAATGATCTTTTAAATTATGTACTGAGTTTTGATGAGGATTTTAATCCAAATATTGGCATGATTGAAGAATCTGATACTAGCAAATCTATCTCTCCAGTCTCTATTCTGATAGAAAATGTTTTAAATGAGTCTTCAAAAGAAAAGCCAGATATAGTTACAATAGAAAAAAACGTTGAATCTATTATGATACTTCTTGATGATGATAGAATCAGTGTGCCAGAAAGTAAAAAAGAGATTCCAATAATTAATGCACTTTATAATTCTCCTTATATAGATAAGGAAACAAAGGCGCAATTAGTAAAAATTGTATGTGAAAAACATAAAGATGAACTGCAAAAGAGCGATGAGCTTGGTAATAATCTTTTGATGTTAGCTATTTCAAATAGTGATTTAGAATCTGCAAGAATATTAATTGAATCTGGTTTAAATAAAGTGGATTCAAAAAATAAATCTGAGCAAACTGCAGCAATGATGATCTTTTCTCAAGTTTCTCAAAAAGAAGGTGGTTTTTCTAGTAAAGAGCAGGTGGAGATCCTTGATCTTATGGCAAAACATAATAAAAAAGAAATTATCAATGGTAGGGATAAATTTGGAAATACTGCGCTGCATTATGCAATAGCTTCTGGAAATGATGAAGTTGTAGAAAAAATAACAAGTATTGGTACAAGTATTTCAAAACATGATGAAAATGCGATCATTGCAGCTTATACTAGTTGCAACCCGCATTTAATTCAAATGGCTCATTTTCAGAGCGAAATCTCTGTAGATGATTTATCTAAAGTTAGAAGTGAGCATTTTGGAAATACTGTTATTGGAACTCTTGCTTCATCAGAGAAAAAAGAAAGCTCAAAGATATTAGAGGATCTTTTAAAGAAAGCTTCTTTTGATGTAAATGCTCAAGACAAGAATGGCGTATCTGGCCTTATGGCCGCTACATTTAGCGGAGATGTAGAAAAAGTAAAGATGCTTCTTAAAAGGCCGGATATAAATATCAATGCGCAAGATGCAAATGGAAATACTGCTTTAATGATTGCATGTAAGATTGGAGATAAGAGTATTATTGAAAATCTTATTCAAGATAAAAGAATTCAGATTAATTTAAAAAATCAAGATGGAATAACTGCATTTACTGTTGCTGCGCATCAACATATACAAAAAGAAGAGCGAGTTTCAAGTCAAAAAGATCAGAAGGTTTGGAAGGGAGATCAATCTATTTTAAAGGCTTTAATAGATCGCGGGGCAGATCCAGTTATAGAGAGTAAACAGGGAAAGAGCATTAAGACAAGAATGGTGAGTGCGCTTTTAAAAATTTGTTTTTATACTGGAATTAGTAAATTAGTTTCTTATTTTGCTCCTGGCACAAGTAAGATTGCATCTGTTTTAAATAGTGCTCAAACAGCAAATATTATATCTCAAGAAGCATCTGGCGTGGTGCATGATAAGATAAGAGAATTTCTCAGTGAAAATCAAATGGATATAAGTAAAAATTGCATGATTGGAAACTACCACGTTGACACGCTTGGAAATGTAATATCTGGGTCTGCATTGCAAAATCAACTAGTACATAACGCAAGTTATGATTCAAAAACTGTCAAAGATGGTATTTTTACAGCAGTGCAATTAAATGATGCTATAAATGCAGGGAAATTTAATAATGAGCAAAGATACGAGTATCATCAGAAGTTAGTTGCTCAATACGGTGCTATAGAAGAAGCAAAAAAGGATTATTATCTTCCTTGGACAAAAAGTGCATTAAGCAAGATACAAAAAGAAATTTTAAATACGGATAAAAATTTAATGAATCCTGCACTCAAAGAATGGAGGCAAGATGGTAATAAATTTGATGTAATTAAAGAAGGCCTTGAAAATAAAGTTCCATCTATTGCTAATTTTCTAAAAGTGGATCCAAAAATTGCAGCAGGTATTTTGCATAACAAAGAAGGGAAAGAAAATAAAGTAGTGCTAAATGTATTGCAGCAAATTGAAAAATCCGAAATATTGGCAAATCCTCAAAATACAATTGCAGCAACAAAAATATTAAATGAATTTCAAAAAATTGAATTAAAGGGTAATGCAATAAATGTAGATTCAAAGAAGCATCTTGAATATATCAAATCTTATGATTCTTTAAAAGTTGGTATAGAAACAAGTAAAGATAATATAAAATATATGCAAGAAGATGCAAAGATGCTACGAGGAGCATCCAAGGGAGAGATTTTTCCAAAAGAAGAGAAGCAAAATTATACAATGAAAAATATTGTAAATGCTGGAATTGGAAAAATCGCAGATTTATTTGGAGTATCTAAGCAAGATGTAAAAAATAAAATTATAAATACCGCATCAACCACAACTCGTCTTGGAGTATTTGCAGGAGGTTTTTATGCTCAAGAAAAAGATCTAAGTAATGCAGCTTTAGGTTTTGCTGGACAACTTGGAGGCGTTGCGCTTACTGCCGTAAGTAGCGCTGCGACTGTAATGAGTCCAGCTCTTCCTGCGCTTGCTGTTGCGGCAGGATCTTATGGAATTTATAAAATGGTATCTGGTAAAGATACTGAGATTTCTAAAGAAGAGATGCAAAAAGAAATTAGTAACTTAGGTATCAATATAGAAAAAGCTCAAAATAAAATTGGCTCTGAAATTTATCAAAAAGGTGATAAAGATCTACAAAGTATAAATGCTGCCATTGTAGAGCATGAGAAAGTGAAAGTGGAAGAGAAGGTAGTGGAATCTGAATATGAAAAGAAATATACTGATATTATTAAGAAAAATGCTGTACAGGGAGGTGAAAAAGGAGTACTGACAAGATAAAAAAGTATCAAATAAAATGAGTGATGAGTTTAGATGATTTATCAAATTTAATTGAAATTGTATCTAAACTTCCAGGCTTAGGTAGAAGATCTGGGCAAAAAATTGCCCTTTATCTTATGCAGAATAAGCAGCTTGGAATTTCCTTGTGTAAAATCTTAGATAAAGCAATTTTAAGCGTCAAAAGTTGTGAGAATTGCGGTAACTTAGATGTGGGTAATATATGTAGTATTTGCAGCAATAGCAATAGGTCTAGAAATTTACTTTGTGTTGTTGAAAATGTACAAGATGTGTGGGTACTGGAGCGTAGTAGATTGCATGACGGCGTTTATCATGTTCTTGGTGGTGCAATATCAGCAATAGGAGGCAGGGGCCCAGATGATTTAAATATACAAAAACTAATTGAAAGAATAGATAAGGAAAATATAAAAGAAGTTATAATAGCAACGAGCGCAACATTAGATGGAGAAAGTACAGGGCACTATATTGCAGATATTTTAGAAGAAAAATCCATTGAGATAACTCGTATTGCGCATGGTATTCCGATGGGCGCAGAATTAGATAGAATGGATGATGGAACTTTGCGACTTGCTCTTCAAATGCGAAAAAATTGGCGAGAAGAGATTTAATTTAAAAAGTCTATAAAGATGAATTTTTAAATGCTGTATAAACGGTATTTGAAAACGGGCTCTTGATTGAAGGCGCGCAACTAAATGCATGTTAAATTGTTTGTTTTACATTGCCCTTGTAATTCTCGTAATGAAATGTTAAGATTTTGAACAAATTCAGAGTTAGAGAGTTCTTATTCTATATAAAGAGATAGTGCAGATAAATTTTTTTCAAGAAGATGAAATGAAGCCAAAAATTGCGGTTTTTGGTGTTGGTGGTGCTGGATGCAATGCAGTAAATAATATGATCTCTTCTAATTTAGCGGGCGTTGAATACTACATTGCAAATACAGATTCTCAATCTCTTGAGGGCTCTCTAGACGTAGCAAAAAAGATACGCCTCGGAGCGAGCTGCACAAAAGGCCTTGGCGCCGGCTCTCATCCAGAAATTGGCAAAGCTGCAGCTGAAGAATCTATAGATGATCTAAGAGCATCTCTTGAATCTTGTAATATGGTGTTTATTACTGCAGGTATGGGCGGGGGCACTGGTACTGGAGCTGCACCTGTTGTTGGTCGCATTGCAAGAGAAGTTGGAGCTCTTGCTGTTGGAGTTGTGACAAAACCTTTTCATTTTGAGGGCGCAAGGCGCATGAAAATTGCAGAACTGGGGCTTGAAGAGATGAGGCGAAATGTTGATACTCTCGTGATTATACCTAATCAAAACTTATTTCGTATAGCAAATGAAAAAACAACATTCTTAGATGCATTTAAAAAAGCAGATGAGGTTTTGCATTCTGCCGTAAGAGGCGTTACAGATTTAATTACAGTACCAGGTCTTATTAATCTTGATTTTGCAGATATCAGAACCATTATACAGGAGATGGGCGCTGCAATGATTGGTATTGGCGAAGCAGAAGGGGAAGACAGAGCAAAGGATGCTGCAAATGCAGCAATTTCTAATCCATTACTTGATAGTCCATCTATGAAAGGTGCAAAAGCTGTGCTTGTGAATATTACTGGCGGCATGGATATGACTTTATTTGAGGTTGATGAGGCAATTAATAGGGTGCGCGAAGAAGTTGATGAGTCTGCTAATATAATTTTTGGTTCTGCATTCAATAAGGATTTAGAGGGAAAGATTAAAGTTTCGATTCTTGCAACTGGAATAGGAGATAAAAATGCCGAAGAAAAAGAAAAACATGCTATGCATTTTACTTTAAAAAAACAAACTACCCCTAATACACAATCTCAACAAGAGGTTATTGTGCAAAGCAAAAATGATGCAGAAGGCGGAGCAGAAAAAGATATTAAAGAGAATTTTTCATATACCCAGATAGAAAAAGAATTTGCAGATGATTCATTTTTAGCAAATCAAATAAATAAAGATAGTAATAAGACGCACAAAGAAGAGAATATAAATGCATCTAAAGAAAGTGCTGCGCGTGATAAAAAAGATGATGTATTTAATATCCCAGCATTTTTTCGAAAGGGTAATTTCTTTCAATAAATTTTTAGTATCAAAGAAGAATAGTGTATAGAATTGCTGTTATAGGTGCAACTGGAAGTGTTGGCAGAGCTATACTTGATGTGCTTTCTGTGAGAAATTTTCCTGTATCTGAAATTATTCCTTTATCTTCTAAGGGTGATGAACAGGTTAGTTTTGGAGATGAGATTTTAACAACGCTTCAACTTGATCAATTTACATTTGAAGATGTTGATATATCTTTTTTTGCAACAAATGCCGATATATCTAGTCGATATGTACCTTTTGCAGCAGAGTTCTCAAAAATTGTAATAGATAATTCATCTCACTTTAGAATGGATGATTCTGTGCCACTTGTAGTGCCAGAAATTAATATAGATGCAATTTATCAAAAGAAAGATGAAAAGAAGAATATTATTGCAAATCCAAATTGCTCTACAATTCAGCTAGCAATTGCTCTTGCTCCATTGCATAACATGTTTACTTTAAAGAAAGTGATAGTTTCGACTTATCAATCTGTATCTGGTATAGGTAAAAGTGGAATGCAAGAATTGCATAAACAGACTCAAGAGATTCTATTTGCAAAAGAGCCAAATATTAAGCATTTCCAAAAACAAATAGCATTCAATATAATTCCGAGTATAGATATGCATATGGAATGTGGAAATACAAAAGAAGAGCTTAAGATGCGCTTTGAATTAAAGAAGATTTTATCTTCAAAAGAAATTACAGTAGATGCTACATGTGTTAGAGTACCTGTATTTATAGGGCATTGTGAATCTGTATATGCTGAATTTGCAAATTCAGTTTTTGCGCATCAAGCCTATGAAATATTAAGTGATGCAAAAGGTGTAAAGGTTATAGATGATAATAATTACACAACGCCTATAGAATGCAAGCATGAAGAAAGTGTATTTGTTTCAAGAATAAGAAATGCAGAATGTTCAGAAAATGCTTTAAAGATGTGGGTTGTATCTGATAATTTAATGAAAGGTGCTGCTCTTAATGCTGTGCAGATTGCAGAAGCTGCAATAAGAATATTATAGCGATTGCATCTTTTTAAGATATAATAAGAATCTGTGATAGATTTCAATAATGAGTTATATGAATTTTTGTAAAAGATTAACTGTTTATATAATCTCTTTAAGCATTACATTTAATGTATGCGTTGCTGAAGATGTAATGCGTTATATAGGAGATGTTATAGAAGAAGTTCAGTTACAGCGTGAAGATTCATTATTATTAGCCTCTAAGATCAAATTGCAAGAGTCTAAGCTTACAAGAGAAGAGGTGAAGCATTATATTCAAAAACAAAGAAGCGAAAAAAAACAAATTAATATTGCAGAAGATATAGGTGATAATTTATCTGGTCTTGATTTATCTGATTTGGATTTAAGAGATGCAAAAATGTTTAGAGTAAGAATGGATAATGCAAATTTGAATAATGTAAATTTTCAAAATGCGTACATTGAAGAATGCACGATGCAAGGAGTAAATGGTATAAATGCAAATTTTAGTGGCGCTAGCTTAGCTGGTGCAATTGCAAATGATGCAAACTTTGAAGGTGCAAATTTTAGTGGCGCATATATGGAATATGCTGATTTTCATAATTCTAATTTAGAAAATGCAAATTTTAAACATGGCGAATTATCATTTTCAAATTTCTCCAATACTAAATTAAATAATGCTATTTTTAGTAAAATAAATGCAAAAAGTTCAAACTTCTCAATGAGTAAGGGGAAATCTATGAATTTTCTACATGCAAATCTTCAAGGCGCAAAACTCAGTAATGTAAAGTGGAATGGAATAGATATGGAGGGGGCAATTTTAAATTCTGCATTTCTGAATAATGCAGATCTATCAGGTGCAAATTTATTTGTTGTATCTGCAAGAGAGGCTCTGATGAAGGGAGTAAATATGAGATTTGCATATGCTGAAGCTGCAGATTTTAGTTCAATAGACGGAGAGAATTTAAATATGAGAGGTGCAAAATTAAATAATGCATTTTTCAGAAAAGCAAATCTATCGAATGCTGATCTAAGTTTTTCTAGAATATCATATGTTGATTTTTTTGGAGCTAATATGGAAGGCGTAATTATGCATTCATGCATTGCAAGTGGCGCGGTATTTAATAGAGTAAATTTAAAATCTTCCAGTATAAAGCGTTCTTATATGTATTCGTCAAATTTTTTAAAAGTAGATTTAAAAGGTGCGCAAATTATCAAAAATAATATGAATGTT
Organism: Pseudomonadota bacterium; assembly: GCA_027621485.1. Taxonomy (GTDB): domain Bacteria; phylum Pseudomonadota; class Alphaproteobacteria; order Rickettsiales; family Midichloriaceae; genus JAQCBG01. The sequence goes on along the minus strand of JAQCBG010000010.1, from coordinate 1,400 downwards.
GTTGATTTTTCTGGAATTAAGATAGATGGCGCTAACTTTGATAAAAATACATTTATAGATGCAAAAAATAAGCCTAAAGAACTTGGATAATATGTTATAAATATTGTGGCTAATAAAAGGATTAATGCAAAGCAAATAGAGAATATATGCATAGCTGCGGGATTAAAGATTACTAATCAAAGAAAGATTATAATACAATCTCTTTTAGAATCTTCTGATCATCCAGATGCTGCAATGCTATTTCAAAGAGTGAGCGCAAAAGATAAAAGCGTTAGCATGGCTACAGTTTATAGAACTCTTTTTATGCTAGAGAGAAATAAAATAGTCAGTAAATTAGATCTGGGAGATGATAAATCAAGGTACGAAATTTGTTATGGTGAGGAGAATCATCATGATCACTTAATAGATATAGAAAGTGGCGAAATTATTGAATTTCAAGATAAAGAATTAGAAGATTTAAAAGAGCAAATAGCCAAAAGATTGGGTTATGATTTGTTACATCACAGCTTAGAATTATATTGTATAAAAAGGAAAAGACATTCTGAGTGAGTTATAGATATAAAGCGATTATTGAATATGATGGAGCCTCATTTTATGGTTGGCAGAGTCAAGATCATCAAAATACAATACAAGATAAAATAGAAAATGCTCTTTATGAGATTTTAAGAAGTTTCTGTATTTGGAGCAAGTAGAACAGATAGGGGCGTGCATGCACTTCATCAAGTTGCGCATTTTGATTTAGATATAAAATGGAGTTTGTATAAATTGCAATATGCGCTAAATCACTTTTTAAATGGTATTGGAATATCTATCTTAAATATAGAAGAGGTAGATCGTTCTTTTCATTCAAGATTGAAAGTTAAAAGTAAAAAATATATATATAAAATTCTTAATAGGAATTCTCCTCCTGCAATTGAAAAAAATAAAATCTGGCATATTGGTCATAAATTGAACGTTCAAAACATGCAAAGGGCGATTGAATTCTTAAATGGCAAACACGATTTTTCAAGCTTTTGTAAAAAAAAATCTTTATTGGAGCAAAATCCTATAAAAACTTTAGATGAAGCTTATATTGCGCAGTTTAACGATCAAATAATATTTACATTTGTGGCTAAATCTTTTTTGCATAATCAAATACGTATAATGGTTGGCACTATAGCAGAAATAGGAAAAAATACACTTCATTATAAAGATATTATCAATATTATAAATGCAAAAGACAGAGCAAAAGCAGGACCAACCGCACCTCCATGTGGTTTATATTTAGCTCATATAGAATATTTAGATGAATAAAAAATAATGATTCTTTTAGGAAGAGTGTAATCAATAGCGCTTCTTAGAAAAATAAAAAGTATCGATTTAAAAGTTATGCATAGTGTAGATATAAAAAATATTGCAAA
>JAQCBG010000009.1 GCA_027621485.1 Pseudomonadota bacterium | reverse complement strand
CACAAAGCCTTTAATAATATTAGAAGCAACAGGCTTAAGCGGTAATACGACTTCACGGATAGGAAGCCTTGAGGCTCGCGCTTGCGTTTAAAAATACCCCAGTGGCCCGTGGGCATCGTAGCGACAAAGGCGCCGGTAAATTGAGATTTTCCTGCTTTGGCACCTATAGCCGTTTGGCGCATGGAACCTAAAAGCGAGGCTTTAATACCGTAAAGACTGGCGACCACCAATGCTTTTAAAGAGCTTTTGCTGGCTTTAACAAGTTTCAATCGTTCACGTATGATTTTTTGTTGAAGTTTTTTCTGTGTGCTGATTTCTTTCACACTTTGAGATTTAAGCCAAAGAGCGGTTTTATTGAGCGCGCGCATAGAAGCCAATTTAACCTGTGCTTCGGTGCCATGCATTTGTTTGATAATCTGGTCGATATCACCGTATATTGTAACATCCAAGGTAAAGGTGGACATGTTATACCTCCATTCCCATTGCTGTTATTTCCCAAATGGCATTGGAAGCATCCCGCAAGGCTTGCGCAAAGATTTTATAGTGATTGCCTTCAATAATAAGTTGATCACCGACTTTAGGAAAAGCTAGTTCACGGGTACGCACTTCAAAAATAGCCATATGGCCAATCACTTGCCCATCACACATTTCATAAGCTGTATCGAGTGGTGTTATGAGTAAAGCTTTCGGTATGGCAGGCTTTAGGATTGGGTGGATCGCATATAAAGACAAAGATATGATTTATAAAATGAAACGTATGAAAGACTATCTCTGTATAATGCAATAGCGTACCATCTGAAATAATTTCTATTATTACCTTAAATAGGTGCGGGATCTATTGATTCCTTTTGCGATAGATTGGTACGCAAGCAAAATATCCTGCTCATGCCTGCATCCATCTATGATTATGCAAGCAACCATTTCCGCATAGGATTCGGGCGCAAAAATATGCCTCAGTGCCTGGATCAATTAAAAGAGTTTCTGTGTCATGAGGATATTTAATCTTGCTCAAATCCAAGAAAGCATTAACGTCAGCCGAGATCTTGAAGAACTAATCAGCTCCCAGAAAGCTGCCTTTATGGATTATTCTGCTGGTTTGTACGATGTACCTCTGCCTATGCAGTTTGTTTTTTCGGGGCCACGAAGCGATTGTCATATTAAAGGTGGATATAAGGCAGGATAGTAAATATTTTGTCGTCAAAATAGCTAGCAGTAGCAGATTTGGTAACAATAGTGAGATTTTTGTCTTCAATGTGGAGAGTTGTGAGCTGAAAGCCATATATTGCAAGACAGAGGCTTTTTAACAACGCTCAGAACGGCAATAGCGGGAATGATTGTGCTTCAGCTTATGCCCTGGACGCTGCACAATATTGGGATTATCGGTAGCGGTAGTTTGGTAGGGCAGTTATATGAATTGGCGAAAGCAAAATACCCTAAAGCCAACATCCTAATTTATGCGCACAATAAAGTTAAAGCTGCTTCTATTGGTGATTTGGTGTGCGACTCTGCAGAAGACTTAGTGGCAAAATGCGATGTAGTTTTTACCACCACTTCTTCTGTCGATCCTATTATTTACGCTATTGTGAAACACAAGAGCAAAGCAATCATTGGGCTTGGCAGCGATGATGAGCATAAAAGCGAAATATCGCCCCATCTTTTCTCTGAAGCTGATATGGTGATTGTTGACAGCAAGCTACAAGCAGCAAAATTTGGTGACGTGGCCATGGCATTAAAAGAAGGTATCATTATCCAAGATGCGTTAATGGAGCTAGGCGCAGTACTGAAACCAGGAGCTTCTGGAAATACCAAAACAATAATTGCGGATTTTTCTGGTATTGGCGCCCAAGAAGTAGCTATGGCAGAATTTCTATTGTCTAGGCTTTGATTGACTCTTTCTGTTCCTTAGATAACCTTTCTATAGCGTACCTTAGCATGGTTTTAGGCATTTGATGTGCATGGTCGCAAAGGAACGATATTAGTCTAGCCTCATCTTTTTTGCCTGCTTCGCGGAGCATCCATCCAACAGCTTTATGAATCAAATCATGGGAATCATTTTGCAATAATTGGGCTATCTTAAACGTCCATTCTAAGTCTGACTTACGAATAAAGTACCAGGTTGTAACGATCGCAATTCTGCGTTCCCATACGTTTTGAGACGCAGCTAATTCTTCAAGGAATTCACGATCCATCCCAAAAAGATGAGCTCCTATAATAAGATGTGCAGAACTATCAACCAAATTCCAATTATTGATATGGCGCATATTGGTTCTATAAAATTGGTAGATTTCTTCTTTTTGGGCTAGAGATCCAGCCTTGTATTGAGTAGTTAAAATAATAAGCGCTAGTAATCGTTCTTCATTGATTTTTGATTGTATCAAAAGGCTTAAATCTTGGAGGGTTACATATAAAAAACTTTTTGCAATTTTTCGTAAAGTAGGAGTCGTAATACCCATAAAGCTATCGTGCTCAGCATAACTTCCTGGGCTTGTTTTAAAGTAAATCGATACTTTTTCTGGGGTTGAATCAATAGAGGCGTGTAACGCTTTCTTCAAATTTTGTATTTCACTAGACATGGCTTGTCTCATGCTCAAGTAACCATTGTTTGCGCGTGATACCTCCACCGTATCCGCCAAGGTCACCATTGCTATTGATGATGCGATGACAGGGTATGATAATCGCCAGTTGATTTGCAGCATTAGCATTTGCAACAGCGCGGTAAGCTTTATTTTTGCCAATAGATGTTGCTTGAACCATATAACTTCGTGTGGTCCCATAAGGAATACGCATGAGCTCATCCCAAACAAGCTTCTGAAAGGGACTGCCTAGAAGATGTAGGGGTGTGTTGAATTCTTTGAGTTTTCCTTCGAAATAAGACTCCAGTTCAAGTGTGATGGATTTAATCGGATCAGTTGTCCCTGGAATAATAGCCGCCTTTGTTCTAAGCCGAAGCCTTTCAACTTCGCGTTCTAAATCGCGTCTATCAACAAATTCTAAAAGATAAAGGCCAGCCTCATCAGCAATTGCAATCATAGGTCCGAGCTTTGTATCAATCCAAGATACCTTGAGTATTTTATTGTGTTGATCAAATTTTGTTGGTAGCGCACCCATAATTTTAGAAAAATTTTCAAATTTTGGTTTTTGTGCCGGACATGTAGGACGACAAAACACACATGTTGTTTGAACGCCTACAAAAAATATACCTTCATAGTGTATATTTTTATCAAGTAGTGCCTGATAAAATTCTTGTTTTTGTACTTCCGTTATCATTTAGATCCTGAATTAATTGGTCTTTCGCTTCAAGCCTTCTGGCTGCTTATACCAAGTATAAAGATTATAAAAAAACGTGCGACCGAAATTCAGGCATTGATTTTTTATATGAAAAATTTATTGCTTCCCCATCTCAGACAAAAAGGACCTAATAGATGAGAAGAACTTATTTGGCTTTTCTATATAAGGAAAATGACCGCAATCGTTTAGATACACAACTTTAGAGCCTGGGATAGCTTTTTGTATTGTTTGCGCGGTACCAACAGGAATAATGTCTTGATTGCCGTGTATAATTAAAGTGGGCGCATTAAGCTTACTTAAGGCCGGTACTAGGTTAGAATCAGGGGTGAAATAGGTGGCCTTTAACATAAGTGACAATACATTGAATCCACCGATTGCAGATTCTTTACTCATATCTAAGGTTAATTTTTGGACGTTTGAAGGCTCTTCAAAGTACACAGAAAATAAATCACGATATGCTTGGTTAATTTCTTTTTTGCCCAGCGCACTCAGAGTTTTGTAATGGAAGAGCGGATCAATCTTATGTTTTATGCTTTGTGTTCTTTTATTAAACTCCTCAGTAAAAGATTTCTGCCCCTTATAATCAGCTGGAAATGAACCAACAAGTATCAAAGATAAAACATGATCTGGATACTTAATAGCATAACTCATGGATAAAAAACCACCCCATGAATGACCAATAAGAGATACTTTTTTTAGACCTAATTCTAATCTTAATGCTTCCAAATCTTTTGCAAATTGATCGCTGCTTATATATTTAGGGTCGATACTAGCTTCTAAAGAACGCCCAGAACCTCTTTGATCATAAAAAATCACTTCATGATCTTTGGCAAGCTCCAACATTTGAGGTAATAAATAGCCTTGATCCAAACCCGGGCCACCGTGTACCACGATTATCGGGTCTCCCTTGCCGAATCTTTGGTAAAATAATTGACCGCTCTCAACAGAGATGCATCCTGATCTTTGTGAATATACCTGTTGCTGGCTGCTCATAGCATTGTTATATGCAATGTTATTGCATCCAGTAATTACAAATAAAACCAGAGTACAAGCGATTAAAACATGTAATTTACGAACGATTCCCATTTAAAACCTCTATAAGAATTTCTGATTGCTAAACCCCTCAATAAAAAAGCGAAGCGCATAACGTATACACATATAATATATTTCTTTTTGGAAGGATAGTGGAAACTGCTTTCCATCCCTTGATTTATCTCATTGTCTCTGTTTCAAATGCCAATCGCTACTCCGCCTTTCGTTCTCTAAAAAATGCATATCGCAAAAAGGCTGATTCTCAAAAACCCAGTAAAATCAAGGGATCTGGACATGCGCACCTTCGGGACAGACGTTCGCATGCAGGCGGAGAAACGGAGAGTAAAAAGGGAGAATTTGAGGTAAAATTGGTGATTTTGTAATTCTCTAAGTACGAATGTGTTTGGTTGTTCAAACGTGCTAAAGTCCACAAATACTGTGGCTCAGGGGGAATTTTGATGAGTTTAAAAATCACGCCCAAAAAGTTCGGTGTTTATAAACTGGCGGAGAGAGAGGGATTCGAACCCTCGATACGAAAAAACGTATACTTCCTTAGCAGGGAAGCGCCTTCAGCCACTCGGCCATCTCTCCGAAAAAGAGTACCAGATACTAAACTGTATTTTCCAAAATATCAAATCGATTTTTAATAAAATTTTTAATGCAAGATTTTTAAAATTTTTCTGAAATGTAGTAATTTACTCCATTGTTTTTTAAAGTTCTGTAATTCTTTCCCAAGAAAAATTCTCATGACCAAAGTGCCCAAACATGGAAGTTGCATTATATATTGGATTTAAAAGTCCTAAATATTCTATTATACCTCTTGGCGTGAGATTAAACTTTGATTTTATTAAATTAATGATTTTATATTCAGGGATATTGTTTGTACCAAAACAATTGATGCTTAGTGATTGTGGCTCTGCAACGCCTATTGCATAAGATATTTGAATTTCACAGCGCTCAGCAATATTATTTGCGACAATGCTTTTTGCTATATGTCTTGCAATATAAGCTCCAGAGCGATCTACCTTTGTTGGATCTTTTCCAGAAAAAGAACCGCCTCCATGCTTTGCTGCGCCCCCATATGTATCAACAATGATTTTACGCCCTGTTAGGCCGGAATCTGCTATGGGGCCTCCAATAACAAATCTGCCAGCTGGATTAATTAATATTTTTGTATTTGATATATCAAATCCATACTTTTGAAATGTTGGCTTAATGATTTCTTGCAATATTCCGTCATAAATTTGAGTTTCGCTTACTCCATCTAAATGTTGACTTGAAAAAACAATTTTATCTATATATTCAACTTGCTTCTCACGATATGCGACAGTTATTTGTGTTTTTGCATCTGGGCCAAGCCAAGGTAGTTTATTTTTTTGAATGACGTTTTTATGCATTTGCATCAAAGATTGTGCGTAAGTTATTGGTGCAGGCATAAGCTGCTTTGTTTCTCTGCAAGCAAAGCCAAACATAATACCTTGATCTCCTGCTCCAAATGATTGCTCTATTCCTTTTTTTATATCAATAGATTGTTTGTTAATAGAGGATATGATCGAGCAACAATTTGCATCAAATCCAAATTTATTATTGTAACCAGCATTTCTAATAGTAGATTTTACAATTTCATCTATATCAATCAATGCATCTGTTGTTATTTCACCTACTACAAATACAAGGTGAGACTTAAGTAACACTTCACAAGCAACTCTAGAATCTTTGTCAGTCAGTAATGCAGCATCAAGTATTGCATCTGCAATTTGATCTGCAAGTTTATCTGGATGACCTACGGAAACTGACTCAGAAGAAAAAAAATTTACATTATTCATGAGATAAAGAGTATCTTATAAGTATTTTTTAAAATGTATCAATAGTACTTATTTACAATCAAAGAAATCAAATGCTAGTTAAGGTACATGTTAAAACAAAATACTCAAAACCTCTCTTTATGAAAAAGCTTACACCAAAGAAATAATCAATGTGTTAAAATAAAAAAGTGTAGAAATGAAAAAAAGGAGTTTTATAAAAACTCAATCAATTCTTAGATATCATTTTGAGAATTTTTTAACAAACGCATAACTGTTGCAGTTGGCTTTGCACCAACTCTAACCCAATATTTAATTTTATCTATATCAAGAACTACTCTTTCTTTATGCTCTTTGCTTAATAAAGGATTATATCGACCAAGCTTTTGCAAAAATTTACCATCTCTTGGGCTTCTAGAATCTGCAGCAACAACATGATAGCATGGCTTCTTCTTTGCACCGCGTCTGGAAAGCCTAATTACAACTGACATAAAAAACGAAATATACAATAATTTATATAAAAAATTACCTATTCATCTATAGTACTAAAGATGAAGATAGTAAATAAAAAATTAAAGACCTTTGAGTAATGGATATGGAATTCCATGTTATTTATTGAATTTTTCTTATGTAGAAATATTCATTTTAACGAATCCGCATTCCAATCGTCATGCCTTCTGGAGTTAATATCATATTTGATAGAAAATTCTTATCATCTGATATCTCCTGATTAAACTGCCTCATAACTTTATATAGTTTTTGTCTAAATTTATCATCTTTTGGCTCATCATCTGAATAAATGGAATCAAATGCAGATGTATTATCAGCTATAATAAGACCACCTAATCTTATATGTGATTTTGCTATTCTTAAATATTCAAGATACGCAAGTTTATTTGCATCTATAAATATAGCGTCAAAAGGAGCATATAATAAAGTCTCCTTAATAATCTCTAATCCATCACCATTAAATACCAAAATCATATTAGCAACTTCAGAGAGATTAATATTATGTTTTGCTATATCGCAATATTTTTGAGATTTTTCTATTGTGCAAAGAGTTCCTTTGGAATTCATACCTCTTGCAAGCCAAATTGCAGAATAACCGACGCAAGTACCAATCTCAAGAACAGATTTTGCTTTTAATAACCTCATAAACATTGATAGAAGCTTACCTTTATGGGGGCCAACTTGCATATTACGCACTTCTTTTGGTGCGCATTCTCTAATATTTTGCAACAAATCATCTTCTTGCTTAAAGGCATTGTCCAAATATTCAAGAACTTGGGAGTGCTGTCTATGCATTAATGTATTGCTGTATATAAAATTTCATAACTTGATGATATGTAATTTTATATATTTCATCAAGTTATAAAATAAATCTCAAATTGTAATCTTTTTAGAAGAGTCAATGACTTTAATTCTAACTTGAGTGTATTTTATATTAAAATTTTTTATCAAAGAGCGCGATAAATATGTTTTGTATTCTGTAGTTAAAAGTGATGCCTTATTGACAAATAATTTAAATATCAGTGGCATGTAAGAGACTTGAGTAATGTATTTTATTTTAAGTTTTTGTCCTTTTATTATTTTCGGCCTATGAATTTCAATAGCATCTTTAAGCCATTTATTAAGTTTAGATGTTGATATAGATGCAGATCTATCTTGTTTTGCAAGTAACGCTTCATTTAGTATAATTTCTCTGCAGTTTTTATTTTTTGTAGCAGATAGAAAAAGTATTTTAGAGTTTTTTATATGATCTCCATACTGAGAGATAGAATCTCTAATATCATTAGTACTTTTTTTTAAATCATCAAGCATGTCGCATTTATTTGCAATTAATACAATCCCTTTATACATATCGAAAGCAAGATTTAAAATTTTTAAATCTTGCTTCTCTATAGAAGAATTTGCATCAAATACTAAAATTGCAACATCGCATAATTTTAGAGCAGAAATTGCGGTATAACTTGAAGACTGCTCTATTTCCTCATGTATTTTACTTCTTCTTCTTAATCCTGCTGTGTCAACTAGTTCTATCTTATTATTTTTATAATATAAATGCCTAGTTACGGCATCTCTTGTTGTACCAGCTTCACTTGATATTATGCTACTCTTATATTCTAAAAGTAGGTTAGTAATAGTTGATTTTCCAACATTTGGCTTACCAACAATTGCAATTTTAAAAGAATCTTGAGTTGCAAATTCTTCTTGAAGATTATTTTGTGTATTTATTGAATGATATGAGAGATCATCATCTATATTTTGTTGCGCAATATCATCTTGCGTTGGTAATCTATTTCTTATTGCATCTGCTATTTTCTCCAATCCTCTTCTATGCGCCGCAGAAATAAAAATTGGATTATTATCAATCCCAAGTCCGTATATTTGATTTATATCTTGCAGATCTTTAGTATCGCATTTATTAATCAGTAAAGCTGTGGGTTTTTTAAATTTTCGTATATATCTTGTATATTCTAACTCTAAGGCACCAATCCCCTTGACGCCATCTATAATAAAAAGCAGCAAATCTGCTGAGTGAACTATATCTAATTGTTGTTCTTTAAGTTGCGTATTGATCTCAGAATCTTCATTTGAAAAACCAGCTGTATCTATTAAATTTATTTGCATGCCAAAAAAATTAATACATGCTCTATTTGTATCTCTTGTCGAGCCTCTTTTTTCAGATATAATTGCTGGTAATTTGATCTGTTTGCCGCACATCCAGTTAAAAACTGTAGATTTACCAACATTCACGCTTCCAACAAGAGCAACAGTTATAGATTGTGTTTGCTTATCCATTATCTAAATTTTAAATGCAAATTAATATCTTATGCGGTCAAGCCCTGAAGCCTTGAGTAAGCTTTCTTTTTTCCAATGAATGGCATTAATAACCCCATCTCTGGACCATTTTTCATGCCGGTAAGAGCTTTTCTCAATGGTAAGAAAAGTTCCGATCCTTTTCTTGAAGTTTTTTGATGTAAATCATTTGTCCAATTTGTCCATGTATCTTTATTCCAAGGTTCATTTGGAAGAAGAGTTGATGCAAATTGAGTATACTGCGCATCATCTATAATTGGCACAATGTTGCATTTGCAAATTTTAAGCCAATCTTTAATTTGTTTTATAGTATCTATATTGTTTTGAATAGCATTCCAAAATTCTTCAATATTTTTATCATCTTCTGCAATACCTAATTCTTTTAATTCATTAAAATCTATTTGATCTCGAACATACTTATAAGGAATGCTATGTATGAGTTTTGAATTTATTCTCTCTATTTCAGATTCCTGATATTTAATTGCGGATTTGCTAAATTTAGTGATATCAAATTCATTGATTAATTCTGTAAGATTAAAATAAGGCTTTATATCAGAAGATGTGCCAACTTTTGCAAGAAAACTGTTTATAGACATTGCCTCTATACCTTTTGCTTTGAGTGTATGAAGTGCGCAATTTCCATAGCGTTTTGAAATTTGACCGTTTATAGATTGAAGCAGTGGCAAATGCATAAAATTTGGATGTTTCTTTCCAAATGCCTCAAACATTTTGATATGAAGTGCGCTATTTGCAATATGATCGTCTCCTCTTACTATATCTGTAATGCCTAAATCTATATCATCAACAATGGATGAGATGTGATAAGTCATACTGCCATCTGAGCGAATAAGTATTGGGTCACTCAGATTTCTAGAATTAAATCTTATAGCGCCTTTGATTCCATCATTCCATGTGATATCACCATCTCTTATAAAAAAGCGCCAATGAGGCTTTCTTCCTTCATCTTCAAATTCTTTCTTTTGAGAATCACTTAAATGAAAAGATTCTCTATCATATATAAAAGGCAGTCCTTTACTAATTAAATTTCTTTTTTTTATATTTAGTTCTTCTTGCGTTTCATAACAAGGATATAGCAATTTTTGCTCTATTAAGAACTGTTTAGCATTTTCGTATTTTGTAAGTCTGCTAGATTGCATATATAGCTCGTCAAAATCCAGCATAAGCCATTCCATATCTTTTTTAATTGCATCTATATATTCTTTCTTAGAGCGAGCTATATCTGTATCATCAATTCTTAAAATAAAATTTCCAGAAAATCTGCGAGCAAGTAAAAAGTTTATTAATGCTGTTCTAGCATTTCCTATATGAAGAAATCCTGTTGGGCTTGGAGCGAATCTTGTTCTAATCATTTGAAAGAGCTTAAAGATTTTTAATATCTATAAGATGACTTTTTATGCATTTAAAGATACTTTGGTGATCCCGGCGCGACTCGAACGCGCGACACCCTGATTAAAAGTCAGGTGCTCTACCGACTGAGCTACGGG
>JAQCBG010000008.1 GCA_027621485.1 Pseudomonadota bacterium | reverse complement strand
TACTGTTTTATGATCAACCATCTTTATCCTCTGTTTTTATTGCCTTGTTTTTATTTTGATTGCCATCCTGTGGGGATAAGTTAGTATTTTCTTTACCTATATCTTCACTATTTTTCTTTTCCACTCCTTGGTTACCCTCTTTAGATAGACCCAGCATTTTTTTTATTTGACTAACTCCTGAATCAGACGACTTATTTGACGTTTTATTAATTTTATTATCTAACTGATTTTGGCTTTGATTTTGGTTCCCTCCATCCATGACCATCCCTAATTTACTAGATAAACTATCACTAATACTTCCTCCCATTTGCATTAACACATGATTACTTGGAGATTTGGGATCGTGCTTTTCCTCTACTTCTTTTTTTATATTGCCTTTATCTAAATTGCCTTTAGTAGAATTTATTTCACTTTTTACATCATCTTGCTTTTTATTTACTTCACTTATCAATAGCTCCCCTTTTTCTTTTAAAGTTGGAGATTTATTGATATTATTTTGATTATTATCACTTTTTACTAAATCATTGTTTGAGTTGTTCTGATTATTAGCTGCTTGCTCTGCATTTATCTCCAATTGATCTAAGGCGTTGTTTAGATTTTTTGTTGCTCCTCCAAGTTTAGAGATTGAAACATTATACGGCTGATTATTTTGATTACCTTCACTTTTAGAAGATGCAGTGTTTTTATTAGAATCATTGCTACCGTTATCAACATTATTATTTGTATTTAGATTATTATCTACATTAGATACATTTGAATCTTCGTTATTTTCCAATGGTTCTTCTCCTAGTTTTTGCCAACCGTTTTTTAAATCCTTATAGGTCTTCACATACCCCTTATTAGGATTGCTATCAAACGCCCCAGGCTCTGATAAAGTATTACTCACATTATTTTTATGCATATCCATAATATTATCACCATATTTCTCTATAAACTCACCATATAACCTTTCTCTTAACTGATAGTCTTCAGGATTACTATAAGCATTTGCTGTCATGATTTGATTCAGTCTATACCCAGCAAGAGGTTGACCATAACCATCTCTTTGCTCCTTCATATATTCTACAAATGGTTGTTGTGTATCTTGCATTATGCTACTGCCGTTACTCTGTAAATACTGCGCATCTTTCCTTTGCGATTGCGCTGTATCAAAATATGCTCTTGACTGTTTATCATAATTAGATGCCTCTTTATAACTCTCTGAAATACTCTGACTTATATTCCTTCCTTCACTATCTGTTAAATTATAGTTTTGGGATTTTGCCATTGACTCCACTATTGATTTATTAGATTCAAAATTACGTGATTCCATGTATTTTTGTGCCTTGTCTAATGTTTGACGATCTCCAGTTGTCTTCGCTCCCTCTGCGCCAGCCCCAAAGCCTAATATATTTGAACCTGGAGTACCTGCTTTTGCAAATAACCTCACCGTATCTTCTCGTGACATATTATTGCTTTTTGACCAATCATTTATTGATGATTCATATTGTTGCAGTGCCTCCCTTTGGTCATTAGTCATTGTTTTACTGTAATTATCGCTTAAAGATCCGCTCTTACCTTGGTTAAATGCAGCTTGTGCAAATGTATCAGTTCCCTCGGCTCTTGTTTGGTTACCCTGTATTGCGCTTGTTACGCCATTGTTTTCACTATAGGTAGCTGCATTGGTCATTTGTGCAGATTGATTTTCAAAATATTTTGTCTCAAATCCTGGATTCTTAGAATATGCACCAGTCATATCTATAGTTTCTTGACCACCACTCGTAATCTGCGATATACCTCCGCCGCTGTTAATTGTTTGTAATCTACCAGAATCTATCATGACAGAGTCATTCATTTTATTTCCTGTTATATTATTATAACTGGCATTTCCTGCTTGTATATTTCCAAGTGAGATATTTCCTGTTGATGCCTCTCTTGCTGCTTCCTGTGCTGCTTGCATAGGTGTTGCAAGCATTGATGTTGCCAGAGATGTAAAGCTTCTTACACCCCACATCATTGCTCCTGCTATAAATGGGATAAACATCACCATGTTACCTGCAACTGATGCTATATTCTGATTTACTTGCATTATTGCACCATGAGCTCCAAGTGTAAGCCCTGATTCACCAAACAACATTGATTCTGATCTATACTCACTCCCTGCATAACTTACTAACATTGTATTAATTATAGCATATATCGGACCCCAGCTTTCTATCCACACAAACATCGCAAAATAGTTTTTTGCCACAGATGCTCCTATTGGAAGTAACATCAACAAAAATACCATTGGAAATGCTCCGTATAATAAACCCTGTAGTACCGCACGAAGTATAGGTACCCATGATTGAGCTTGCTTTCTGATAACTTCATAAGTCATCTTTGTTTGCATCTCACTTCTTGCTTGTGCATATGCATTAACCCCATTATTACCAAAACTTCCCATCGCATCTTTATAGGAATTAATTACCATCGCTTGCTTTATTGCATCTTGCGCATTTTGCGATATATCAAATAACTTTCCTTGAAAACTATTTATTCCCTTGTTCAAGGTATCTGAAACACTCCCCTGATCCAAATGTGGATATAATCTATGACCTATTATCTTCTCCACAGTTTTCATTTCAGATTCCCATCTTCTCTCTGCTCTTAATTTGATCACTCCTTCATTGCACCATTCTATTTGATTAGCACCCTTTTTATCATAAATAACGAAAGACCTAGCTTTTGATGCATTATCTTCTAAATATTGCCACAAATCCTTTTGATCCAATAAATCCCTCGCACTATATCTTTTGAGTAAAATATCATAAAATACACATTGCTTCATAAAATGCCTGATAGTCTGTGCAAAAGCAGGGTCAACTATCTTTGCTCTCGTAACACTATCTGCAACATTTATTGGTGCTATCATGCCATATTTATTATATGTCAATGAATCATTTCCATAAGCCGTCTCCATCATCTCTGTCGCCTTATCCCCAATAATCGAAGTAAAGTGCCCCACCATACCTATTGCAAATGGCACTCCATTTATTATATTGCCATGCCCTACCAAATTAGGATTTAATTTATCCTCCACTATTACCGTTACTTTTGGCACCATCATTATATTAAATGCTAAAAACATCGCAAAAAACCATTTAATTCCTCTCTTGAACTCTCCACTAAAGGTAACTTCAAGTAATATCCATATTAACCCAAAGAGTACTACGATTTTAAGCATACTTGTATATGAACCATCACCCACTAATGCAACCATTCCCTTAAATATCCTAACTAAGAACTCTCCTCCTCCCGTTGTATATACTGTGCAGTCCATTACATAGCTCCTATTCTAGTTAATAAATCAGCTGCACTGCTTGCTTGCTCCTGAGCTATGATATTTTCTATAAATACAGTTTTTTGAACCATCGTCATAATTGCATTATAATTTTGATGCGTCTTCATTTCTCTTTGGTATAACGCTTGCCTTGCAGTTGATATATTTTGCTTCATTTTATTTAGTTGGTCTTCTGTAGATATCACTAGCCCATCTATTGACTCTCCCACTTTACGTAACACATCGTCTAAATAAGTATATAATACTTGAAGTGCTATAGCATCAGCATATACAGGAAGCTCAAACACCTCTCCTGCACCGCTATATGCAGCATATACAATTAATACTTTGTAAATTGGTATTTGTGCATTTTCTATCATCTCTACAAGACCTGCTTCTGTAGTTCCTAATTTCTCATCATTTTTTATTTTTTCAATAATTTCCTTTAACATTTTTTCTGTTCTTTGCCTGAAAGCATTTTCTTTCTTGATCGTGATTTCTCTAGTATTTGGATTTAGACACTTTTTCTTTTCATCACATGATATAATATCTATCTTACCGCCATCCATAAATGCCTTAATCACCTTACCATAGTCTGCTTTTGCTCCTTTATAGATATATTTTGGCTCATCTGTATCATTTTTTGCAGCTTGGATAATAATCGTTCCTGATAAGGTCATAAACAACTCTCGCAAATCACCATTATCTATTTTTAATTTTTCATCCTTATCCTCATCATCCCCAAAGAATTTTTTATCTTTAAGTGCGTTCCAAGTTATGTTGATATCTTCAACAGGAGATTTATTAGCATCGCCAGTTTTACTCATTACTTCATTTTTCTCTCCACCTTTACCACATCCATGCTTTGCTGCTGTATGATCTGCAAGACCTCCTTTTGTATGACCTGCTTTCTCACATATCAATTGAGATGCTCTTTCATGCCTTGGTGCTGCCGCACCAACCATCATCTGCGCAGTTTCACAGCTATTAATATTTAGCTCATTCATTTTTTGTAACCAACCTTGTATCTCCTCTACTTTCTCTGCAATAACTGGAGATATAGTTTCAAGTGCTAATTGGAATGCAAATGTCATTGCATTAGCTGCTATTGCCTGCAGTAGCTCCTGCATTTGCGAAACATCTATCATTGAAAATGCTCCTTTAAATATATCTATATTGCCACATGAACCTACTTTTAAACTTGGCATTTGAGCATTAAATGGGGATAAAGTTTTTACTTTAGCTCTTGCATAATAGCTACCTAATGTCCAATATCCAGCTGATTGACTCTTATAACTACCAGCTGACGTAGATGAGCTTACCCCACCTAGACTTTTCCACATATGGTCCATACTATCTCCTACCCCTGCATGTGCTGATTGGATAAAGCTGATGCGTGATAAGCCACTTTGCAATATGCTATTTTGAGTTGATGAAAATTCAATCGGTACTGTTTGCACTATAAATACAGTTGTGATTGCTAAAAATTTAATAATCTTCATTTTCTATTTCTCCCGCTTTCATTATTAAAAATACAATCATAATAATTGATAAATATAAAATTATCAGTAATGCCATTCCTTTGACTATGAACGTCGCTCCAGATACCAACGTAATTGCCGACCTTAATTGCAACAAAAAATCCGTAATTCCAAAATAATTCATTCATGCCTCCTCTATAAATTTCAATATTTTATGTTCTCTTAAATTCTTAAAAATCCTCATCATCTACCTCTTGTAATTTTGTTAAAGTATACAATCTGTTTTTTATATCAGCTGAGTCGATCATACCCGTCGAAATTGGAATCAGCTTTTTTATCTTTGTGTCATATAACGCTAAAGCTGGAACTACAGCACCGTTAAAACCTAGTATCTTTGTTTGACCCTTATCTACATAGCTTTTTGGAAATTCTTTATCTATAACTCCATCAAGTGATATAGCTCTTATTTCTAATTTGTGGAAAGTAGCCACACCCTTAATTATTTCTGAGAACTTACGACTCATCGCATCGTCTCCTTTATAGAAATAGAAAATTCCATATCTTTTCTTTAAATCTGCCAATGATTGCGCTACCTTTTTATTCTTCTGCTCATATTCCACACTTAATCCCTCCGTAGTCATAGGATGCTTCACCTTATAATCAAGATTAGGGTTCTTCCACTGCACTCTTCTCCATACTCTGCTAAATTTAGCAGCCCTTTTTGTCTGCTCTTGTTGGAAAGATATATATGCCGCAACATTATTTTCAGTCGGTTCCATAACTGCTTTTACTTTTAAATCTTGTAATTTTTCTTTTATTTCATCTAACTTTTCTTGTGGCGTTTGTAGCACTTTCTCCTCTTTTTGATCTTTTTCTTCTACTTTCTTTTTGTCACAATAGAAGTGCCAACCTAGGTTTCTTTCCTTACAATAGCCCTCATCTATATTACTTCTATCACTAAAATCAGCGGTATCTGCATATACAAAGTTTACTGAAGTAAATTTTATTAAAATGCATAAAACTAACTTTAGTGAGATTTCCTGATAATACTTAGTTCCACCAATAACTTTAGTCCATTTCATATTTTTTGTTATTTTATTCACCTAACTTTACCCCCTCAGTCTCCTCTACCTTCTTTCTAAATGGACGCTTTATGCTTTTTTCAACACCGCTCTTGTATCTTTTTGCTTTCTCATATTTTTCATTACCGTCTTCTATATTCGTTCCATATCTCTGACTCCAATTATAATCTGGGTTATTAAGAGCCTCCTTTGCCTTTGATTTAGCAATTTCAGGTGCATTTTTCTTATTAAATGACTCTTGTGTTCTAGTGTTTAACTTTGATATCGCATCACCAAAAAAATCCTTTAAATCTATTTTACTAAAATCTGCTTTTTGCAGCTCCTCTATAGATAATGCTCTGCAATTTGGCTCTTTTACACTACCCCATCCAATACCAAGTTGATCTCTGATTTGCTCCTGCAATATGCGTGATAACTTTGATCCAAAGCAACAATGATTCGTTGTTTTTGTTAAGCATACTCTTGGAAATTTCAACCTATTAGAGCAATATGTTCCAACCATATGACATAATCCAGCTGCATTCTTCTCTCTTAGCATCTTTTCTCCCTCACTACATTGCTGTAATTTAAGTTTTTCTCCCCATCTTGCGCCCTTTCTCTTACAACAATCTTTAAATCCTATTACGCTTTTTCTACATCCTGATTTTTCACCCTTAAATATTTTGCACTCATGTAAATTATCTCCATCACATAATTCACCCTTAAGCTCATCCCCCATCTTCTTAAGTAAATGCAAATATGCTATCGCCTTTGGCATATTCTTATTTTCTGGATAACTATACTCCTCACAATCCCCACCTACACAATATCCTATTTTTTTACATTTTCTGCGCTCTGGTAATTGGCCTGTTACCTCTAAGCATTCATATGTTTTTTCTATATGATGACAGGCACTACTATTTTTACTGTCCTTTAAATTAATACTCTCATCTGACAAACATCTAGTCTCAACTAATACACATTTTCTCTCAAGCTCCTCACAATCACTTATTTTACTACCTGTTACACATGCATATTTACGATCCCATTTCCAACATGGCTTTGTTACATCTAACCCATTGATATTTCTTGTCTCTTTTTTTCCATTTTCTTCTGTAGCCCCTTCTGGCTCTAAACACTTTTCTTCTACTAATTCACAATCTTGAGATATTATATTTTCCTTGCATTCCTTTAAATCTTTTTCATCACGAGCTATTGTATAACTTGTGTCTAAATGAACCACACCCTCACTATCAATCCCCTTTTTACCACATTTATATATCTTTTCTGCATCGTTACACTCTCCAGTTGGTGACTTTTCCAAGCATTTATTATATATTTCTGTGCACCCTGGTGTCTCTGCTATTGGCTTACAATAATCCTTGTAGTTATCATTATAACAAACATATTTAGACTCATACCTCCAACAATCACGGTATACTGTAAATCCACCTATATCTCTATTACCTTTTTCAACACATTCAGGCCCACGCCTAATTTCACAATATCCTGCATATGTAAGCTCGGGCATTACCATTACTGTAAATAAATATAATATCAGTAAAATCTTCCTCATGGCTTTAACCTCTCACATTCATCGTCCCACTCTTCCTTAACTGTGCAACAATATTGAGTTGCTCTTAACTCAACATATAATCTCCCACTATTCCCAAATGCCAATTCTATTCTAATTGTATTATTCCCATCCCTTACATACGGTACTAAATCCACGTTTGGGTTCGTGTTATAAAATCTTTTTGTATTGCATGTTTTTACTATACTTCCTGAATGTAAATTTGTGAATTCACCATATCCTCCATGCCAACTTCTTTCTCTCCAATATGGTCCCTCCCCACCCATACTATTATATGCCTGCACCCCATTTACTGATATTCTGATCCAATCACTGTATTGTATGTTAGTTACTCTCAATTCCTTTATGCTATCTTTATTCTTTACTATAAAATTTATGTTTTTATCAATTATATGACATCTACCACTATCTCGCACTTTATCTATTGTTCCCAAATATAAATTTGGATAATTTGCTCTCCAAAATATGTTTCCATCTATACTTCCTTGCACCATCCCTCCTGCATCATATCCACAATCCCTTACTCCCCCATCACACCATGCTCTTAGTTTTTTATTACATACTCCTTCTCTTTTCTCCCTTGTAACTCTACATTTGTAATCATGTTTTGCATCTACTTTTACTACCTGACCTACCTTGCAATTATTATCTTTCCAATCAACATACTCATCACATGTTTCTTTAGTTTTTGAAGTAATATCTTCTTTATTTATTTGTTCACATTCTTTACTCTGACTTAATAAATCTCCTATATACCTTTCTGGATTTTTCTGCGCATCTTTGGCTGTGTTCAAATCTTTCCTAAGTGCATCTGTGTCATAATCCTCTCTATTCATAAATCCTTTCTCTATTAATTCTCCTTCTATACTCCCTTTTTTCATTAATTCAGCTTCTCCTTTAAGCTGCTCAGAGTTCATATTCTTTTGTGGCAACACCCTACTACTCGTACCCTTGTAATTTAATCCTTTAGCCAAATCGTTATTACCCTCTATAGAACTACTTGCTGTTCCCTGCACTTTACCAAGTAATCCTTCTCCAATACTACGTGCATTTTGCTTTGATATAGCTATATCCTGTGCAAAAGATACTGTTTGTATCAATATTATAGCCATTATAATTAATACGCTTCTCATTCTATCCTCCTCAGCTTCTTAAGTAAGACTTTAGCTTTACTTGCACTATTACCTCTTTCTGCAAATGCCGAAAGTGCATATGCTACACTTACATTGCCAATTAACTTATCATGAACCCTTTCATCTGATCCTTCCTTTTTATCAACTAATACATACGCAGGTACTGACTCTATCTTAAATATCTCAAATGCTTTCGGGTGTATTGCAACTGGCACTCCTTCTTCATTCAATGCCTTTACTAATTCAGCCGTTTTTATCACTGATCCATCTATCATCCCTATTAAAAATATATTACCTCTAACCTGCTTTACGTCTCTTGCTATTGCCTTTAAACTCACCTCAGGGATTGATGCTGAGATAAATACCATAAATCCTGTAAGCTTCTCCTTACTATCTTTCCTTCCTCTATTGAATTCTTCTAAATACCTGTTGCTCATCTCATATAAATCTACTCCTCTTTCAGTAATAATATCTCCTGTAGTATTTTTGAATTTATCTACTTTTAATTCTCTCTTCTCTACCTCTCTTGCAATTTTAAGACCACTCTTGTAACCCTCACTTTCTTTTAACTTTTCTACTCTTCCAACTACCTTCTTTGCTTCACTTTCATATCTCTCTTGCTTGATTTTACTCATTTCAAAAGTAGTGCTAGCTTTTTCCTCAGCATTAAAATCTGGCACAGCTACCTTGGTATTTTTTAAAATATCTTCCGCTTTTGCTGCATTAGTAATCGCTTTTACCATCACATCTTCTGCTTTTTTTCTATGCATATTTATATCTGCATATGCAGTTGTAATTTGCATAATAAATATAGCTATAGTAGCCTTTATTCCGATTACTTTACATAACACAGCAGTTCCTCTTTCTCCAAATTAAAAATCCAAAATCTTCCCCACTAACAGGTATTTCCTTCCCTGATTCATATATTGTTGTAGTTCTCCCAAATGGATAACAATCACTTGGTATTGGAACTGTAATTTGAGATCGATACTGACTCTTCTTCATAATAGGCATCGCATATTTTGAACATATTTTGTCATTAGTGCTTCCTGATGTCCCCCATGCAAGCAACTCCCTATGATTTTTATAACACATCCTCTCTGCTGCAAGCAGTCCTGATTGAATACCACCTACATGAGCTTGTATCCTACCATTAAGTGGATACATCCCACCCTGACATCCTGCACACCAAAATAATGAATCAAATGGCAATCCAGTAGTTGATTTTACGCAATCTGCAGCACATGCAGCTTGCGCTATTGGATTGCCAAATAATATCGCTTCAGGATTTAGTAAAAATGTCAGCGCATCATCTTGCCATAGCGGATCAATCTCTGTTATCCAAAATATGTCAAATGACATTTGCTCCAAACATAGAAAATCTACTATTAATTCCAGCCAATATATAAGTGGGTATATATACCAATGCACGTGCCAACTACCACCACCCTTACCATCACTTTTTGAAGCGTCTCCAGCACCTATATCAATTCCTGGATCAAATTCCATTCCATCCAAATTTACAAAACAAAATGGTCGCTTTGTTACATCCACTAATCTTACTGGCTCCCAAAATCCACCCGCTATTCCAGGTACTGGAACTGGTAGTGGCGGCTTTGGACATAAACATACCGGAGAACTTGGATTATCCGTATCTGGCATACCTCCACCTATCAACTCTATAGAACCCAAAGTCACTGGGAACAAACACTCCCAGCATATATCTCCTATTGGATCAACAAACCTTCCTGTACACTTTGCTTCTGCTCTCTCACTATAGCTAAATAATATTATTACAAAGTATATTGCAATTACTGGTACTTTTATTATTTTTATTGTATACTGCCTGTGTAATTTAATTTTTGAAACATACTTATTATGTATTACAAAACTTTTGATACTCATAAATATATCAAAAGCCTTCAAGAAACAGGCTTTAATGAACAACAAGCCGAAATGCTTGTAAAATCTCTTCTTGAATCTAGAGATTTTGATCTCTCCGTTCTTGCTACTCGTGAACAAGTCGCTGGAGTAAAATCTGATCTTCAGAAAAAAATAGCTGAAGTTAAGTCTGATCTTCAGAATGAGATTTCTAAAATTGATAACAAATTTTCTAATCTTGAGGATAAAATCGACAAAAAATTCTCCACCCTTGAGGATAAAATTGATAAAAGTAAATATGATCTCGTTAAATGGCTGGTAACTCTTTTTATTACCATGATTATTGCTATATACCTGAAACGTTAAATTACTCATCATTTCAACTTCACCT
>JAQCBG010000007.1 GCA_027621485.1 Pseudomonadota bacterium | reverse complement strand
CTGCTGCTTCAAATATAAGTTTTTTAAATGTTATACCAGTTATTGGTTTAAATGTTTTGGATATATTAAAATCAGATCATCTTTTATTAACTAAAAGTGGAGTTAAAGCTATAGAAGAAAGGTTACTATGCAAATGAAAAAAAATAATATATATGATGTTATTGTTGCGCCTATAATGTCTGAAAAAGGTGTTTATCTTAGGGATTTTGGTCATTACGTTTTTAAAGTGAATAAAAATTCTAATAAGTTTGTAATTAAGAGCGCTGTAGAAAATATTTTTAAAGTAAAAGTGAAATCGGTTAATGTAATTTCAAAGCATCCGAAATCAAAAATCTTTAAAGGAATTAAAGGCAAGCAATCTTCTTATAAAAAGGCAATAGTCTCATTAAAAAGTGGCCATACAATACAATCTATGAGTATTTAATATTTAAATGCGAAGTATAAAATTAAAAAGAAATAAAAGATATGCCTTTAAAACAATATAAACCTGTTACTTCTTCTACGCGTGGTAAAGTTGGGATATGTAGAAAAGATCTCTGGAGTGGATCTCCAGTAAAGTCTTTGACTGTTGGTAAATCTTCTTCTGGCGGAAGAAATAATAATGGTCGTATTACATCTTGGGGGAGAGGAGGTGGAGTAAAGCGTAAGTTGCGTTTAGTTGATTTTAAAAGATCTGCAAAGCTTGGTATTGAGGCTACTGTAGAACGCCTAGAATATGATCCTGGAAGAACTGCATTTTTAGCGCTTTTAAAATACAAAGATGATCAGTCTCTTCAGTATGTAATTGCTCCAAATGAAATTAATATTGGATCTACTGTCATTTCAGATAATGTAGGAGATATTAAAATTGGAAATAGTTTTCCTTTGATAAATATGCCTGTAGGTACAACGGTACATTGCGTAGAATTAAAGCCTGGAAAGGGCGCACAATTAGCACGATCCGCAGGTAGTTTTGCTCAGCTCATTGGTAAGGATGGTGAATACGCTCTTTTACGTCTTCGTTCTGGTGAAATGAGAAAGGTGCCTTCAAAATGTAGGGCGACTATTGGCTCTGTTTCAAATTCAGACCATAAAAATATTAAATATGGAAAAGCTGGTAGAAGTCGATGGTTAGGAATAAGACCTACTGTTAGAGGTGCCGCAATGAATCCTGTAGATCATCCGCATGGAGGAGGAGAGGGTAAAACTTCAGGTGGTGTACATCCAAAAACTCCTTGGGGTGTTCCAACAAAAGGTAAGCGTACAAGAAATAATAAGAGGACTTCGAAATATATAGTTCGTCGTCGATATGCAAAATAATATCTTAAATTTTTATATGTTTGAAGTTATGAATTTTTTAAATCAAAGGTA
Organism: Pseudomonadota bacterium; assembly: GCA_027621485.1. Taxonomy (GTDB): domain Bacteria; phylum Pseudomonadota; class Alphaproteobacteria; order Rickettsiales; family Midichloriaceae; genus JAQCBG01. The sequence continues at coordinate 10,078 of JAQCBG010000007.1, read as the reverse complement.
TTGTAATGGGTCATAGATCTGTTTGGAAAGGGCCGTTTGTTGATCCTAGCTTGTTAAAAAAAGTTCTTGCGGCTGCTGAAAGTGGCGCTAGATCTGCAATTAAGACTTGGTCAAGAAGATCTACTATATTGCCTAGTTTTATTGGCTTGACTTTTGCTGTCCATAATGGGAAAGATTTTATACGTGTTCAAATAACTGAACGCATGGTTGGAAAAAAATTAGGAGAGTTTTCGCCGACTAGAACGTTTAGAGGGCATAGTGGACATCGCAAAAAGTAATATAAATGATTATTTATGCGCGTCTTTTGTATATCTTTGATTAAATAAAAAAGATTGTTTTTAAAGTTTTTAAAAGAATAATTTTAGTTGGTAATTTATGTCTTTGCATACATCTGTGAATTATGCTAAAGCTACTGGCAAATTGCTAAAGGGTAGTGTACAGAAAATAAATTTAGTTGCTGATTTAGTGCGTGGTCTTCGCGCTCAAGATGCTATTATGCAGCTTCGTTTTTGTAGAAAAGTAGCTGCTTCTTCTATCCTAAAGGTTTTGCATTCTGCAATTGCAAATGCTGAAAATAATCATGGCATGGATATAGATAAATTAAAAATTACCACTGTAGATGTTGGAAAGGGGATGACATTAAAAAGAATGAGAACAAGAGCAAGAGGTAAAGCCTCTATTATTAAAAAGCGCTTTAGTCAAATTACTATGATTGTACAAGAAGGTTAATAATATGGGTCAAAAAGTCAATCCTATAGGTTTTCGTATTGGTATTACTAATACTTGGTCTTCTCTTTGGTATGCTGGTAAAAAAACTTATTCTGAGAAATTGCATAAAGATATAGTTTTAAAGCAATATATAAGGCAAAATTTAGGTAGAGCATCTGGTATAAGTTCATTAAATATAGAAAGACTTCCAAATCAATTAAAATTGAATATAAGTACTTCTCGTCCAGGTTCTATTATTGGATCTAAAGGCCAAGATATAGGTAAGATAAAGAGTGCGCTTAATAAAATTGAAAATGGATTAGATGTCTCGGTTAATATTACAGAAGTAAGGCGTCCTGAGCTTGATGCAAAGTTAATTTCAGATAGCTTAGCGCAGCAACTTGAAAGAAGGGCTTCTTTTAGAAAAGGTGCTAAACGTGCAATGCAATCAGCTATGCGCATGGGGGCATCTGGAATTAAAATAAAAATTAGCGGCAGGATTAACGGTGCAGAAATCGCGAGATCTCAAAGTTATAATGAAGGAAAAGTGCCATTGCATACACTTCGTGCATATATAGATTATGGTGTCGCATCTGCTCATACTACATATGGCATTATTGGCGTAAAGGTTTGGGTTTATGATGATAGAAAAAAAAGAATGTAATTTTGTTGAATTGCGATTAATTTATCTTAAAAAAGTATTCCGATGTTAGCTCCTAAGAAAACGAAATATAGAAAAGCCTTTAAAGGCCGAGTTCGATCTCGTACTAAAGCTGGTTCAAGTCTTGCATTTGGTAAGTTTGGTTTAAAAGCATTGACAGCAGATCGCGTTAGTGCTAGGCAGATTGAAGCCGCAAGGAAAGCAATTAAAGGCTACCTAAAGCGCGCAGGTAAACTTTGGATTAATATATTTCCTGATTTGCCGGTATCATCTAAACCAGCAGAGGTAAGAATGGGTAGTGGCAAGGGTAGCGTTGAGTTTTGGGCGGTGCGTGTTGAGCCTGGTCGCATTTTGTTTGAACTTGATGGAATTGATGAAAGTAAAGCTATTGGTGCGTTTAAGACTGCTGCAACAAAATTGCCAGTAAAAACTAAATTTATAAAGTTGTTAGGGGATTGATTGATGAAAATAAATGAATTTAGATCTATGTCTAAAGAAGCACTTTATGACAAATATAACGAGTTGAAAAAAGAGTTAATGGGAATTCGTTTTGCGGGTGCTCTTGGAGATTCTTCTCCAAATACTGCAAAAATAAAATTTTTAAGACGTTCTATTGCTAGAATTAAAACTGTTTATAACTCAAAAAACTAAGTTTTTATTAGTGTTGATGATAAAAAATAATTTAAATTAATGAATTATAATGCCTAAAAGGAGATTATCTGGTACTGTGATCAAAAAAAGTGGATCTAAAACTATTTCTGTCTTGGTAAATTCTATTAAGAAAGATAAGAGATATGGAAAGTTTGTTACTAGGCACAAAAAGTATGCTGTGCATGATCCGGAGGAGAAGCATGTTATTGGGGATATAGTTGAGATAATAGAATCTATACCTATATCTAAAACGAAAAAATGGTGCGTTGCATAGAGACGTTTTAAAAGAATAAAAGGCTTTAAAAGAATAAAAGGGAAATTGTATGATACAAATGGGTACGAGGTGTAAATTAGCCGATAACTCTGGTGCGAAATCTGTTCAGTGCATCAAGGTTTTAGGAGGTGCTGGTAAGTTCTCTGCTGATACTGGAGATTTAATAGTTGTTGCAGTAAAAGATGCTATTCCAAAAGCCTCTAAAGTTGTTAAAGGTAAGGTTTATAAAGCTGTTGTTGCAAGAACTGTTAAAGAAATGCAAAGAAGTGATGGTAGTACAATAAAATTTGATGCTAATGCTGTTGTACTTTTAAATGACAAAAAAGAGCCAATTGGTACGAGAATTTTTGGACCTATACCAAGAGAGTTAAAAGATAAGAAGTTTTCAAAAATAATTTCTCTTGCTCCTGAGGTACTTTAAATGATTAAAAAATTTAAATCTGGCGATTTTGTTACAGTAATATCTGGTGATCAGAAAGGAAAACAAGGTTCTATACTGAAGATTGATCGTAATGCGTTAAAGGTTTTAGTAGATGGTGTTAACATTAAAAGAAAGCGCCTGAAAAAAGTTAACAATGCCTCTGGAGAGCGTTATACTTATACTGAGAGTTTTATTCACATTTCAAATATCTCTCATATTGATGAAAAAGGCAATTTAAGTAAAAAAAGGCCTCATAATTCAAATTCCTTGATCAGTGGTAAGATTGTTAATAAGGAAAAGCAAATGGATAGTGTTGCTGAAGAAATAGATACTTCTATTCAAGAAGAGGCGCAAATCAAAGATGCCAATGTAGATAAATAAATTTTTACTATGTCAATAATAAGGTTATAGAAGTTTTATGACGAGAGCACGTTTGCAAGAGCGCTATTTCAAAGAGATTAGAGATAAGTTGCGCGTTGATTTTGGTTATAGGAATATAGCAGCAGTTCCTTTTTTAGAAAAAATTGTTGTTAGTATGGGATTAAAAGATGCTATATCTGATAGCAAAATAATTTCTCATGCTATGAATGATTTATGGCTTATTACAGGTCAAAAGCCCATTGCTACAAATGCTAAAAAATCTATAGCAAATTTTAAGTTACGAAAAGGTATGCCGATTGGCTGTAAAGTCACTTTAAGAAAAAAAATTATGTATGAATTTCTTGATAGATTTATTCATATAGCTCTTCCTAGAATGAGAGATTTTAGAGGTTTTAGTAAAAAACAGTTTGATGGTAACGGTAATTTTTCTGCAGGTTTTGTTGAACAAACTTTATTTCCAGAGATAGATTATGATAAAATTGATAAGGTGCGTGGATTTAATGTTGTCATTGTGACATCTGCATCAACCAATCAAGAATCTATGAAGTTACTTGAGCATTTTAATATGCCTTTTGCTTAAAGTCTCAAAATATTATTAATATCATAAAATTATAATGGCAAAAAAAAGTGTAATAGAGCGCAATAAAAGGCGTATTAGAATTGCAAAATTTGATAAAAATGCTAGAGATGAATTAAAGAGCGCAATTAAGAATAAATCTCTTACTATTGAAGAGAGATTTAAAGCGCAGATCAAATTATCTAAAATGAGAAAAGACGGCTCCTCTGTTAGGATTTGTGGCAGGTGCGAAATCACTGGAAGAAAGCGTGGATATTATAGATTTTTTGGTTTATCTAGAATTTGTCTTCGTTCTATGGCCTCTACAGGAGACCTTCCGGGTGTAAAAAAAGCTAGTTGGTAAAGTAATATATTGTAAATGTTATATTTCTTTAATTGTGCGTTGTTGTAATAATATTTTATTCTAACTAATAGAAAGTAGTAAGTTATATGTCTATGAATAATCTGCTTGCAGATACCTTAACTAGAATACGTAATGCTCAAATGATCAAAAGTTCTGAGGTTCTTGTTCATTCTTCTGGTCTTATATTAGATGTGTTATCTGTAATGAAAGATGAAGGTTATATAGATAATTATTCTAAAAAGAGCATAAGACCTGGTGTTTCCATGGTAGAGGTGAAGTTGAAATATTATAGAGGTGAGCCTGTTATAAAATTTCTCTCTGTAATATCTAAGCCAGGGTGCAGATCTTATGCAAAAGTGAATTCAATACCTACTGTTTATAGTGATCTTGGTACGATAGTAATGTCTACATCTAAGGGTGTTATATCTGCTAAATCTGCTAAGGCTGCTGGTGTAGGAGGTGAATTGTTATGTAAGCTACTTTAACATTTTGATTAGTTATTTTGCTGCATCTATGATTATTAATAAGTTTGTGTGAATGTGATATGTCTAAGATTGGAAAAATGCCAATTGAAGTTCCTTCTTCAGTAAGTACTTCTTTAAATGGATCTCTATTTGTTGTAAATGGTGTTCGTGGCGAACTTTCTTTTTCTATTCCAGATTTTATTGATTTGCGAATTTCTGATAATGTCATTAATATTGAACCAAAAAAAGATGGTGAAGTTACCATGATCCCAATGTGGGGTACAGTTAGGGCGATTGTGTATAATATGATTTTTGGCGCTTCTCAAGGTTGGGTAAAAGAATTAGAGATAGTTGGTGTTGGATATAAAGCTTCTATATCTAATAGGACTTTGATATTGTCACTTGGATATAGTCATGAAGTGCGTTTTGCTGTGCCAGATGGCGTGGATATAGAATGTCCTTCTCAAATTTCTATTATTGTAAAAGGAGCTGATAAGCAACTTGTTGGTCAAGTTGCATCAAATATTCGATCTTTTAAAAAACCAGAGCCTTATAAAGGTAAAGGGATAAGATATAAAGGAGAAAATATTAGAAGAAAAGTTGGTAAGAAGAAGTAAGGAATTTATTTCTTTCTTGGAAATGCTATTTGTTTATTTTAAAATTTGTTATTATCGTGGCTTGTTATAGTAACTCTGCAGAGAAAAGAAAAATTAGAGTGCGTTTTAAATTACGTAAAGCGTCTCGTAAAAGGTTGAGGCTGACTGTGTTTCGTTCTAATAAACACTTTTATGCGCAAATTATAGATGATATACGCGGAATTTCATTAGTTTCTGCTTCGACTCTTGAAATAAAAGAAGTTGGTAAAAATATCGAAATCGCAAAACAAATTGGAAAAAAAATAGCAGAGCGCGCATTAGATATTGATATAAAAAGTGTATACCTTGATCGCGGTCAACGTAAGTATCATGGTAGAATCAAGGCTTTTGCAGAAGGAGCTAGAGAGTCTGGATTGGATTTTTAGAAAAAAGATTTTTTGATATAAAGTAATATAAAATAAAGTAATTTTGATGCGAAGTAAGAAAGAAAATATAGAGATATCTGAAAAAGTTGTGAAAGTTACCAGATGCACTAAAGTTGTAAAAGGTGGTCGTAAATTTTCTTTTTCTGTACTTGTTGTAGCGGGAGATGGAAAAGGTAGAATTGGCATTGGATTTGGAAAAGCAGGAGAGGTGCAAGATGCTAAAGACAAAGCAAGCAGAGATGCTAAAAATAACATGATTAGAATACCTCTGCGTGAAGGTAGGACAGTTCATCATGATATATCTTTTAAATTTGGCGCAGGCAAGGTAATAATAAGATCTGCTCCTGTTGGCACAGGTATAATCGCAGGAGGCTCTATAAGAGCATTTTTTGAGGTTATGGGAGTACAAGATATTGTTGTGAAATCTACTGGCTCAAATAATCCTCATAATATGGTCAAAGCTACCTTAAATGGATTATTGAGTATTGCTTCTCCTAGGCGTATTGCAGATAGAAGAGGTAAGAAAGTTTCTGATATTTTAATGCCTTTTAATGATTCTCATGCAAATTAAAAATGATTTTTATGAAATCTTATTGTGATATATTATACTTAAAGTAAATGACAGAAAAAATAAAAATTAAGTACAAAGTTAGTGCAATTGGCTCTTTAGCAAAGCATAAGCTATCTCTTAAGGGGCTTGGACTTAGAAAACTTAATCAAATTGTGGAATTAAATGCAACTCCTGAAGTTTTGGGTATGGTAAAAAAAGTGTCTCATCTTATTGAAATTATGAGATAAATTATATTAAAAAAATTTATTTATATAAGAATATGTTATCTTTAAGTCCTAATAAAGGAGCAAAAAAAAACAGAAAACGAGTTGGTCGTGGTATAGGCTCTGGTCTTGGTAAAACTTCTGGAAGAGGTGGTAAAGGTCAAACTGCTAGAGGCAGTGGAAAAGTTGCATTAGGATTTGAGGGCGGTCAAACTCCTCTATATAGAAGATTGCCTAAAAGTGGCTTTAAAAATCTTAATAAAAAACAATATGATTTATTATCTCTTGAAGACTTAATTCTTTTTTGCGAAAAAAATAAAGATATCAAAGAGTTAGTTACATCTGATTTATTATATGAATCTGGAGTAGTAAGTCGTAAGTTTGGTAAATTAAAATTACTTGGATTTAAAAAGAAAGATATTGCAACAGCATTTAATGTTGAAAATATTAAGAATATTAATTTTCAAATTCATGCGGTATCTAAATTTGCCGATTCTTACATAAAAAACATTGGATGCAATATCATTGTTAATGAAGCATAGATCTACGTTACATGTATCGTCTTTATACTAAAATAAGATAAGAGGTATGTCATCTTTAGCAAGGCATTTAAGATCTAAAAGTACTACTCATTCTCTTCCTACATTTAAAAGGGATAATGAGGGTTTTGGTATTTTTTCCAAAGTCTTATTTGTTTTTTTTATGCTAATTATATATAGGTTTGGAACTTATATCCCAATACCCAAAATAGATGTTGTTGCTCTTTCGAATTTTAATTCCGATTCTCGGAGTGTTTTTGGTATGTTTAACATGCTAACTGGAGGGGCGCTTGGAAGAGTATCGATATTTTCGTTAAATATTATACCGTATATTACAGCTTCGATTATAATGCAACTCCTTATGGTTGCATCTGAAGATTTAAAAAATTTGAAAAAAGAAGGGAGCGGCGGAAGAAGAAAAATACAAAAATACACAAAGCTTTTAATGATAATCATTTCGATAATTCAGGGATATGGAATGATATCTGGTATGGAATCTATGTTACCAAGTGAAGCAATAGTAGGTTCTAAGATGGAGTTTAGATTAATTGGCTCTTTAGTCTTGTTGGGCGGTGCATTTGTGGTGCTATATTTAAGCGAAAAGATTACAGAATCTGGGCTTGGAAATGGAAGCTCTATAATTATTTTTACCGGTATAGTTTCTGGTTTGCCTTCTGCTATTACAGCTCTATTTGAGATGGGACGTGTAGGTTCTATTAATGTTAGTGTGATTGTAATGATTATATCTATGATGCTGTTGTTGATTTATGGCATAGTATTTATTGAAAAAGGTCAACGCAAACTTCAAATACAATATCCAAAGCGTCAAATAGGAAATAAGTTGTATGCTGCAAATTCGTCTAACTTACCATTAAAAGTAAATACTGCTGGAGTAATACCTGCTATCTTTGCAGGTTCGTTATTAATGATACCAACTACAATTGCTAATTTATTGAATAGTGATTCTTTAAGTGATTTAAAAAGGGTAATTCTTTTTTATTTTTCTCATGGCACTTTTTTATATATAGCTTGTTATTTCTTACTTATATGCTTTTTTTGTTTTTTCTATACATCTATTGCTTTTAATGCTGATGAGGTGTCTGAAAATTTACGAAAAAATGGTGCAATTATCCCTGGAATTAGACCTGGAAAGCAAACTGCATTGCATATAGATTTTGTTTTATTCAGAATTACTGTATTAAGCGCTTTTTATATGGGTATAGTTTGCGTTATTCCCGAAATTTTCATTTCTCGTTACTCTATTCCTTTTTACTTAGGCGGCACAAGTTTGCTTATTGTTATAAATGTTGTTATGGATGTATTTTCTAAAATGCAGACGTATTTTATGACGATGCGTTATCATGATTCTTTAAAGAAAAATAAAGTTATTATCAATCCTATTTAATCTGAATGTATTATGTTTTATTAGGAGCCCCTGGAGTTGGTAAGGGTACTCAGGCATCTTTGCTTTCTGATTATTTGGGTATACCAAAACTTTCTACGGGCGATATTCTTCGTAAAGAAATTAATACCGGCTCTGCTATTGGTATTAGTGTAGCAAAAAAAATAGAATCCGGCGGATTAATTATTGATGAGGTAGTTATAGAAATTGTTAAAAACAGAATCTTACTTCCAGATTGCTCCAAAGGTTTTATTTTAGATGGTTTTCCAAGAACTATAGCGCAATCAGAAGCATTATACTTAATGCTTTCTGATCATATTACAAAATATAATCATAAATCATCTATAGTAAAAGATTTTACTGTAATATATCTTCATATAGAAAATAATTTTCTTTTGCAGCGCCTTTCCGGAAGATTTTTATGTGAGAATTGCGGCAAAGTCTTTAATGAGGCGATTGATGTAGATGTGCATTCTAAAGGTTGTGTGATCTGTGGCGGTAAGAAATTCTTCAAAAGAAAAGATGATTGCTTAGATTCCATAAAGCGAAGATTGGCTTTATATCAAGAAGAGACTACTCCTCTTATAAAATTCTATCAATCCAAAGGAAATTTAGTACTGATTGATGGTATTGGATCTGTAAATGATGTTTTTGCATCAATAAAAAATATTTTATAAAATAACTAGAGTGTTTCTTTTTGCTTAATTTGACTTGGTAAAATAAATTTTTTGATAAAGATATTGAATTTTAGATTTAAATTTCAATTGATTAAATTTAGCTTTATTTCGTTTGAGATTTTTAATATAAGATTTCTCACCCATTTTACTTAGAATTTATGCCTTGATTGATTTATTAAGGCAATAGCTTGTCATATACATTGATGTATGGTAAGATAAAAGCCTACAAGTTTTTGCATTTCAAGATATATTTTTTATTTTTATTACGTGGTCTAATTATGGATTATACACGACACAAACATCTTAATGTAACATCTGAGTCTTCCGCTTATGATGTTGGCCTTAGGGATTATATGCTGATGGTATATAAATATATGGCTTTTGCACTTGCGATTACTGGTGTTGTTGCGATGCTCTCCGCATCTTCTCCTGCTTTTATGCAAATGCTTTTTGGAACGCCTCTTTCTTTTATTGTAATGCTAGCGCCACTTGGTATGGCGATTTATTTATCTAGTAGAATTGTAAATATGAGTATACAGAGTGCAAGAACTTCTCTGTATATATATTCAACTCTCATGGGTCTTTCTCTTTCCGCTATCTTCTTAATATATACTGGAGAGAGTATATCTAGAGTTTTCTTTATTACATCATGTACTTTTGGTGCAATGAGTATATATGGTTATTCTACTAAAAGAGATTTATCGAGATTCTCTTCTTTTTTTATGATGGGGCTTTTTGGTATTATTATCGCAAGTTTGTTTAATATTTTTATAAAAAGTACTGCTTTGATGTTTGTGACATCTGTAATAGGCGTTTTGGTCTTTACTTTTTTTACTGCCTTTCAAGTTCAGAGTTTAAAATCTTTATATTTTCAAATCTCTGGAGATGAGGAAATTAAAGAAAAGTCTGCTCTTATGGGCGCTCTCACTCTTTATGTGCAATTTGTAAATTTATTTGTAAGCTTACTTCAGTTGCTGGGAGTACGTAGAAGTGGTGAGTAGTATATTATATTTTTGATTATAATTTTTTCCTTATAAAGTGGCGTAATAGAGTATTTTTATTACGCCATTTTTTCTTTTGTATTTAAGATTTGTATTTCTAACTCTATTTACTGATAGCAAAGTGTGTTTGTTTTGCTTTAAAAGAATCGATTTTCATTTTTGATTTTTTATATAATTATAATGT